>DATEDC010000196.1:0-2346 GCA_035286585.1 Anaerolineales bacterium | reverse complement strand
GGCGCGCTTGGTGTTGCCCGCCGCGATCTCCAGGCGAGCTATCCCGCAGATGCCGAAGAAGTAATCAGGGAAGCGGGCGTGCAGCTCTTTCAGCATCGCATGCGCCTCCTCTTTCTGACCTTGCATCTCAAGCGCCACCGCTAGGTTGTTGCGCACGGAGGGCTCATCCGGCGCCAGCGCCACAACCTGCTCCAACAATGCCTGGGCTTTGGCGCTGTCACGCTGTCGCAAGAAATTGTGCGCTTCCTCGAACAACTCTTGCGCTTTGGGGCTCAAACTGGTTTCCACGGGTTCATCGCTGACCTCGAAATTCAGCAACATGATCTCGTTCCACTCGCCGCGCGTCCACATACGTACAGGGCCGGAGGGCAGCAGGCCGTGCTCGCTGGCTAACTGGGATGCCTGCATGCGCAGCTTGTCGGAGCCGCGCTGCCCGAGGGCGAAATCCTTGATCGCCTGAAGCAGCTCGGCGTGCTCACTCATGCCTGCCAGATGGATGACGAACTGGCAGGCTGTCTCGTCGCCGCGCCTCAGCAGGTGCGGCGCCAGGAAGAGCAATTCAGGGTGCTGTTCTAAAAAAGCCTGAGCGGCGATCTTTATCTCCAAGTCCCGTTTGCGGCGCATGGCAGACTGTAGATTAATATGTAGCTGGCGAATGGTGCGCTCCGCGACCCAGTTCGGCAGAGGGAAGGCATAAGCCCCATGGCGCTGATCAGCGGGTCGGTTAAGGTCTTCTAGATGCTCCTGGGCCAGGCGCAACCCGGGGTTTGTTTTCAAGGCTTTTTTCCATAAGCGGCGGGCGTCCTTTATGCGACCCTGATGATAATAGGCGACGGCAGCCAGGTGAACGAAAAACCCGCTTGGGTCTGCCATTTCCAGATTTCCCTGGGCGCGGGCTTGCTCGTACAGCGCCTGGACGCCAGCGTCGTCGCCTATATAGGTGAGCGCTTCAGCCTTCTTGGCCCAGGCGTCGACGGCCGTGGCTGTAGAGCGCTTCAAACTGGCGGCGGCTTCACTGGCGGCTTCAGGTTGACCACTCAGGAACAGCAGCCGCGTCAGGTTGGAGAGTGCGTGGACGTTGTCCGCTTCTCGCTCCAGCACTCCTTGGATCAGGTCGATGGCGAGCTGTAGCTCGCCTTGTAATGCGTGAATCTGGGAGAGATTGTTCAGTGTGGGCACAAAATCCGGGTAGCGCTTGAGCAGCTTCTCGGCAGCCCGGCGTCCCTCAGGGTACTGCCCATGCTCCAAGAAGAAACGCACCTCGTCACTTTGGTGTCCCAATTCCATGGCTTCGCTCTCAGGTAACTGCAAGGCTTTAATTTCATCCCGCAGCGCTCCCCGAAGTCGTTCCAGCATCTGGCGAGCTTCGCTAACCTGCTCGTGTTGCGGCCAACGACGTAAGAAATATTCCAAAGTGTGGAGAGCCAATCCTGGACGGAGGTTGATCATGTGAGCGCCCGCCAACGCCAGGTGGGCGTCGCTGTTATCTCGGTCGACCTTCAGCAAGCGGTAGATTGCCCACTCATACGCCGACATATCCTCCAGGTCGTAGCAGGCGTTGGTGAGCAATTCCAACACAGGCGGCAGGTTAGGGTGGCGGCGGTTGAGCTCTTCGAGAAGTTCACGGGCCTCTACCGGTTGGCCTTCCTCCAGCAGAAGTTCGGCTTCAGCCAGACCTTCCAGCACGCGGCGGGGCAGTGACGGAGATGAGGCTTTCTTTTTGGGCATATTTGGCGATATTATACGTTACTCCTGAAGACCGTCAAGGATGCGCCTCTTAAGAAATGTCAAATCGGCTCGATATCACTCTCCCGCAGCCAGGCATACACGTATCCGTGGGAGATAATTTTGTCCAGCGTTCGCACCAGCGCCCAACCCTGGCGCGTTTCCAGGCGGTGCACATTGGTGCCTGCGAGCAACGAGCCGGCCGGGTGGCGCGGTGTCTCCCGTTTGGGTATCGAGCCGGTATCGACATACAGTGTCGCCGGCGCTTTGATCTTGTTGCCTTTGATCTCATCAGCCATGACCCACCCACTCACCTGGCTAAACCCTGGAATTTTGCTTTTGACCTCTACCAGGCTCCATCGAACGCCGCTCTCCTGGTCTTTCTGGTTGCGCACCACCTTCACCCGGGTTTTCTCCGCCAACGGGCTGGCAGGGTGGCGCTCTGGCAGGACCGGCAGCGGCCCGTAGCGTACGATGACATCATTATTGTCCCGGCACTCGTTCAGGTAGATGGGCGTGATCCCGAGGGTCCGGTGCTCTCGCACTTTAGCTGGCAAGCCAGCGACTTCTCCCTGCGCCGGGATCCGTTCTGGGAAGAGGGCAGCCCGGAACTCATCCAGG
>DATEDC010000195.1:0-68505 GCA_035286585.1 Anaerolineales bacterium | reverse complement strand
AACCCGGCGTTGCCGTGGCGCTTTCCATGACCTCCGCCGCCTCTGCCTCGAGCTCTGCTGTAGCTCCCGGTATAAAAGCTTCTTCCAATGGAGCTGTCGCCTCCGCTCCAGACGCTATGTCCTGTCGTGGGGCTGATGCAGGCGGCTCCTCCGCAGCCGGGTAGGCCGACTTCAGATCCGGAGCGGGCGCTTCCTGGACTGCTGGATATGGTGTTGGCGTGGCTGGCGCAAAATGTTCCCCGGCAAAAGTCCCCGTTTCACCCGGGCTGCGCTCGGCCTCTATTTGGGTTTGCACTACCAGGGGCAGTTCAACGCTCTCGGTTGCTGGCATGGGCGCTTCTTCAACTGCCGCTTCCTCCACAGGCTGGGCGAATTCCTGCACAGCCCGGGAATCAGCGATCATCGGCACGCCGCTGCTCATCCGGCTGCCAAAAAACGCCTCGCCTACAACGACCAGCACAAAAAGAGCGCTGGCCATGACGGAGGCCAGGCGCATGGCTTGGAATACGCCGCGAGGCGTTGGCTCTGCTCGTTGAGCGCCTGCCATGGCACGAGTCAGGATGAAATTGCGCGGCGAGCGAATGGCCGGCTGGCTGCGTAAAAGCATCCGCGTGCGCTTCAATTCGGCAAGTTCAGCGCGCAGGTCCGCTCGCGCCTGGAGACTTTTCTCCAGCCGAGCTCGCTCGCGCGGGGCAAGCTGCTCATCCAAATAAGCGGATAACTCCTCCCACTCACGCCTTATAATCTGCTTCGTCATGGTGTTTCCTCACCTACCAGACGAAATTGAGTGGGTAAAAGTTCCCACACGCCCTGCAGGCAATCGCGCAGGCGCATTCTTGCGCGCGCCAGCCGGCTTTTAACTGTTCCAACTGGCTTGCCGATCACCATCGCCGCTTCGCTGTAATCCAGCTGTTGAATATCAACCAATACCACAATTGCTCGAAATTCATCCGGCAGGTTATCCAGGCACTTTTGGATGGCGCTGCTTAATTCCATCCGTTCAGCAGCTCCTTCGGGCCCTTCGCCATCGTCGGCCATCCAATGCGGCGACTCGATCTCATCCGCTTCGCTGTCTGATGGCTGTAGCGGTATCGCAGGACGCCGCTTGCGTCGGCGGTGCTCGTCGTAGCAGGCGTTGGTGACAATTCTCAGGAGCCAGGCGCGAAACGACCCGCCCCGATAGGTATGCAACTTGCGAAAGGCCGAGATGAAGGCTT
The DNA here is from genome assembly GCA_035286585.1 of Anaerolineales bacterium. Lineage (GTDB taxonomy): Bacteria > Chloroflexota > Anaerolineae > Anaerolineales > UBA4823 > DSOS01. The sequence continues at coordinate 67,288 of DATEDC010000195.1, read as the reverse complement.
CTTGCGTCGCGTCGGCGGCGGCCTCCGGCTCGCTCATCATGCGATAAGCCTGTGAGTAGACGATATCCTGGTAAGCCAGGATAAGCCGGTTGAACGCATCCAGATCTCCCTTTTGGGCTTCCCGGATTAGGGCGATCTCATCCATTTCCCTTTTCTCATCCGCATAAGTATAAGCCAGAATAAAGACCGCCAGACTAGTATCGCCATCCTGCTGCTCCAAGCTCATTATGGCTGGCGAAACCATATATGGTTACCAGCCCCAGATAAGGATATCCCCCTATGATCAAAATTGCCATACACTTGGCGGCGAAGAGCTTAACCAATTTCGCTGAATGCCAATCGATCAGGATATAGGCCAGATGAGTGGGACAAGCAGTATTGCGATGATGTAGACCACAATCGTCAACAGGGACCCAACCTTTATGAAATCCAAAAATTTATAATGACCTAAGCTGTAGACGATCAGGCATGCGGGCTCCAGCGGTGTGATATACGATGTGCTCGCCGCTACGGCAATCATCATTGCGAAGGTTCTTGGATTGAGGCCAAGCTGTAAGGCAGCCTGGATTGCCACCGGCAGCACCACCACAGCAGCCGCCTGATTCGACATCGGTTGTGTCAAGAGCACGGTCAGGATAAAGAACGCAGACAAGAGCCAGATGGGGTTCCCATCCCCCAGGAGCAGGACAATCTGCCTGGCAAGGAATTGGGCCGCGCCAGTATATTCCATGGCGCTCCCAAACGCCAACATGCTGCCGATGAGAATAATCGCTTTCCACTCCACCTCGCGATAGGCCTCTTCTGGGGTGATGCATTTGGTCAGGAAGGATATCACCACACCCGCCAGAATAGCAACCGGCAGCGTTAGGATGTTAAAAGTTGCCAAAAGCAACGCCCCAATAAATATCCCCACTGCCAGTCGCGCTCGGGAATAGTCTGGGGTTACGTCTTCTAGCATGCCCAACACCCGAAAGGCATTATTTCTCTCCAGTAATGAAATGTTCGTTCGTGGGCCTTGGACCAGGAGGACGTCGCCCATCCTCAGCGGCACCTGGCTGATCTTGCGGTGGATGGTCTGTTCCTGGCGGTTGATCGCCAGCACCTGTAAACCAAATCGTTCCCTCAAATCTAACCCTCGCGGCCGGCGTCCGATGAATGGCGAGCGTGGCAACAGGATGACTTCGGCCAACTGCACGTCCTCGGCTTGCAAATCTGGATCGTAGTGCGGGGTTTCGGAAGCGATGCCTATACCGACTGAGTCCTTTATTTTGATAATTTCATCCCGATTTGCCTCTACCAGGAGCACATCCCCTTTTTCCAGTGTCTCGTCCGCCCGCGGCGCCAGAAGCTTGTCTTCATCCCGCACGATCCGCAAGACGGTGATGTCCAGGTCGTGTCCTAATCCGGATTCGGCTAGCGTCTTCCCTGCTAAAGGCGAGGACTCCATAATTGATATTTCGGTAAGATACGAGGGCAGATCAAACTCAACCGTCAGGTCTTCCTGACTGGCGCGTTGAGGCATCAACCGCTGGCCGATCGAAGCCATGTATAACAAACCGACCACCACTATCGGCAAACCAACCCGGGTCAGCTCGAACATCCTCATTGGGGGCATGCCATATTGAGTCATCACGCCGCTGACAACGATGTTCGTCGATGTGCTTACGAATGTCACCGAGCTGGCAAGAATCGCCGCAAATGCCAGTGGCATGAGCAAGCGCGAGGCGTTGATTTTCAAACGATTCGCCAGCCCGATCACAGTAGGCACGAAAAATGCCGCCGCAGCCGTGTTGCTCATGAAAGCGCTCATCCCTGCCCCAGCTCCCATCACCATCCACAGCAGCCGATTCGGATTGGCGGTCACTCTTTTCAACAAATAACGACCGGTAATCTCCACCACCCCGGTGCGCACCAGAGACGCAGTGAGGATCAGCAGTCCCAGGATGAGTACCACCGTATCGCTGCCAAAACTGTCAAATGCTCGCTCCAGCGGTACAAGACCGAGTAGCACCAGCGAAAGCAACACACCCAGGGCGACGATATCCACCGACAGCCATTCAAAAGTGAAAAATACCAGGGTTATGCCTAGAATAACCAGGAGTAGTATAATTTCGATTGTCATGGCATGGCAGCCGAGTAACACTCGCCAGTTCGAATTTAGGACTCCAGCTCCTGGAATAAAAACCAGGCGCCCTTTCTGTGCTCGACGCCTTTAGGGGCGCGATCAAAGTACAGGTCAAAGACCCTCTGAGCGTCTGTGCAGACCCGGAAATAATCTTTACCCACCCCCCAGGAGCCGCGTCGTTCCGCGGCGACGGCGTGAGCCTCGCGCATATTGCGACTCGCCCGCCCGCGACGGGCATAATCGTGCCATTCTTCGAGCAGTTCCGTAATGCGAAACACCTCGCCTCGCCATGCAAAACCATCCGGACAGCCCGGTTTCTTCTCCAGGAGAGGCGGCGTTGGAAACATTACTTCTATTTGTTCCTCGATAAAACGGATGGGCTTCATGCACTCGTCATTCCAGTGGACTCGACACAGAAATTTGTCTGCACCACCAACCTATTCTACTACAAGGAGGGTGGGGAGCGTTAAGATTCGGCACAGCGAAATCTAAGACCTGCGAGCGTACAAATCCGTTTGCAGAAACGCCGATCAGGTCGGCTGAACAGATGGGCATCCACACGGAAATTGGTTATAGTTTTAATCGCTGTGGGACGGTTTTTTCCTGCACAGGCTATTGTATTTAATCGCGTTTTTGCATATAATCATCTTGTGCAAATGAAGGTCCACCGGTATCTCGCATTGATTGCCGTGATCGTTGTCGTGGGCCAGGGCTGGATACCATCAGTAGCGCAGAGTCCGTATCAACCGGCGAGCGATCAAAGGTACTTCCCCGCAAAAGGTCATTGGGTTATTGGGGAATTTCTCGCCACCTACGATAGCGTGCCAGATCCAGCCATGATCTTCGGCAACCCAATTACGGAAGCCTACCTGGAACCAGTTGGCGGGCGATACGTTCAATATTTCGAGCGCGCCCGGTTCGAGCTTATCCCCGACAATCCCGCCGATTTTCGGGTCAAAATCTCCTTGCTCGGTGAATTGATGTACACCCCGGGGCCCGAGCTGAAGCCTTCGGCAAACCTGCCCGCCTGCCGAGAATTTGTGGAAAGCGGCAAGAAAATCTGTTACGCCTTCCTGGATTTTTTCGAAGCCAACGGCGGCGCTGCCCTGTTCGGCTACCCGATCTCAAACTTTGAAATTCGGGATAGATTAATCGTCCAATACTTCCAACGCGCTCGTTTTGAATGGCATGCTGAGCTGCCTCCAGGCAGACGGGTCACCCTTACAGACCTTGGCCGCCGTTACTTCCACTTCATCGGTGAAGATCCAAGCCGACTGGAACCCGAACCTCCCCCAACGCGAACGAATCCGATGGTGCAGATGACCCTGGGCATCCAGGCGCGCGCCTTCGTCCAGCACGCAGTTTTACCCCAAAGCGGATCACAAACCATCTATATCACCTTGCAGGATCAAAAACTGATGCCTCTCTCCGGTGCAGAAGTCTCCCTATCGATTACCTGGCCGTCCAAGGACAAAGCACAAATACTTGTAAATCAGGTGACAAACGCTAAGGGCATCGTCAGCCACACTTTTTCGTTTGACAATAAACCCGTTGGTCAGGTAGAGATAGTTGCCACAATCACGTATGAGGGCTTCCAGACGCAGGCGGTGACTTCCTTCCGCCTGTGGTATTAATTCTAGGATAAGCTGATTAGCTCAACTCCCCCGTTTTAGCTGATCTAACAATGCACGATAATCTCCCACGTTCGGCGGTCCCAACGCCAGGATCTCTTCGATGATTCGAGCCGCGTCAGCAATTTTGCCCGCTTCGACCAGCATTTCCCCGATGGCATCCAATTCGGTAATCGCTTCGGTTTTCCTGCCCTCGCGTTTATAGAAGGAAGCCAGGCGGTGACGGATTGCCAATCGCTCAGGATATTCCCGCCTCAGATTCTCCAAAAAACTGACTGCCCTGCCCTTGAACCCCGATTTCAACAAGTAAGCTATGTAGTTATCGATCTCCACCATGGCTTTTTGCTCTTGCCCAAGGCGTACGTTTATCTCCACCAGGCTGGAACGTGCCTTTTCATCATCGGGCAGCAAGGTGCGTATTTGTTCAAAGACCTGAATCGCCTGGCGCCAATCCAGGCTTTGCAGATCGATATCCGCTATGTGGTGTAGGATGCCGGCGCGCAGTGACGGATCCGTATTGGCTTGCTGCGCAAGTTTAAAGGCTTCAACATACGTACTGCGTGCCTTTTCCAGGTTTGCCAGGTTGTAGTACACCTCCGCCAGATGAACATATTCCTGGACAGCCTCTTCAATCTGGCCGAGACGGATCAATTGTTGAATCAGTAAATTGCGCGGTGCAAGCTCCAACGGCGCCAATTCGATCACCTGGCGGTAGATCTCGATCGCCCGCTTCGCTTCGCCGCGCGTCTGATGCGCCTCGGCTACCACGAGCAGCTTCTCGATAGCTTCCTGCGTCTGTCCCTGGCTCAGCAATAACCCTGCCATCTGCAAATGCAAGGGCAGGTACGTAGGCGCAAAATCCAGCGCAAAATAAGCTTCTTCCATCGCAGACCGCCAAAGACCAGCCCTCTCGAGAGCGGTTATTCGACTCACTGCTTCTACAATCTGGCTGCTTCCTGACTGGATGATCAGCTCCGCCAGCGGCACGACTCGACTCTCCTCCCCTTGTTGCGCCATCTCTTTACGCGCCTGGCTGAGCCTCTTCTGCCAGCCGGGCTGGATGAGCAGGCCAGAAATATTTTCACACACTCGCTCGTGCACCCGGGGATCCGGCTCCAGCCTTTGCGACTCGATCAGTGGGTCGTATCGTTGATCCAATTCTTTCGCCTGATCCTTAGGCAGCACATCGATCTCGGCTAAACGCAAAGCTTCCAAATATTCAAGCGCGGCTTCTTTGTGTTTCCCCGATTTTTGCAGCATCTGCCCCATGACCAATCGCGCCCCCAAGGCAAACTCAGGGCTCTGCAGCGCGGATTTCATATAACGTTTCGCCTCTTCTAGATCGCCACCGAGATATTTTAATAACCCTAAATCAAAATATGCCGCCGCAGTTTCCAGGCCCGATTGAACCGCCCGTTCAAGCTCCTCGGCTGCTTGAGATACTTCCCCCTGCGTCTGCAGTTCGATTACCTGGCTGACATGCAGCACGATTCGCGAGCGATCCACGTTGGCGCTCATCAGCTTCCCTGTCCCGCGCATGATCGAGCGGAATCCAGAACGTTCCACGCCCACTTCCTCCGCCTCCTCAACGGCATCGAACAGGACGCTAGCCAGCACTGCCAGAGATTTTTGCCGCGCTGCGGATATCGGGTCCAGCTCCTCGGCAGTAGATTCAACCTGCGCTGATACAGCCGACCCAGGAGTCGTGGCAGACTGCGTGCTGGTCTGGCTCTTAGCGTACCTGTCAGGCATCGGCACAGGTTGGAATTCTCTGAGCGCTGCAAGTGCATCCAGGACATCAGCGCTTCCGGGGTTAATTTGCGCTGCGCGGTTGGCTGCCTGTACCGCCCGATCGACATCGTTCGCCTTTTGCAGAAGGCTTGCCAGCGCCAGGTATTCGCCAGCCGCATCCTCTTTGCGTCCGAGCCGTTCATAGATGTACGCCAACCGGGTATGCGCCGGGAGATATCCCGGATTGAGTTGGGCGATGAATTGCCAGTTTTCTAAGGCCTTGTTGACCTCATGATTTTTTAAGAAAATCTCGGCCGCGCGCGTGGCCGCAGCCTGAGCAAACTTACTATTTCCCATTTGGCGATAAATATGGGCTATCTTTTCCAGCGGCAGCGGGTCGTTGGGGGTCAGTTTGGCAGCCTGGATGTAACAGCGCAACGCATCCTCGAGCCTGTGGAGTTCATATAGAGCCAGCCCCAGGCTGGTTAACGCAGAAATATTATTCGGATACATTTCTAACGCCTGGCTGTAATAGCCAGCCGCCTGGTCCCATTTTTGATCCCATGCGGCAGAATGACCCTGATCCATTACCCGCTGGAATATTTCTTCTGTCCCACTCATAACAACTCCTGCAAACTATCCCATTTGAAAAAGGAGCACAACGCCAGTATCGCGTTCGATAGCTTAATCAGCCACCGGCACCATTTCTCCCCAGTTCAGGCCGCTGCGCGCTTCCGTCAGCAAGGGTATCTTCAATTGGTAGGCTGATTCCATCACCTCCCGAACCCAGCGAGCCGTGGCATTCAATTCCTCCTCTGGGCACTCCAGGACCAGCTCGTCATGGACCTGCAGCAGCATGCGCGCTGACAAACCCGCTTCTGCCAGGGCAGCGGGTACCCGCAGCATGGCGATTTTGATGATATCCGCAGCCGCGCCCTGGATGGGGGCATTGATTGCCTCGCGTTCTTCGCGATTGCGAATATTGCGGTTGCTTTGATTCTTCAGGCCTGGAAAGTAACGCCTGCGACCCAATAAAGTCTCCACATACTCGCGCTCCACGGCCTGGCGGCGCATCGAGTCCAGGTAGCGCTTGACGCCGGGAAACTGGTGAAAATACGACTCGACGAAATCCTCCGCTTCCGCCAGGGTCAGGTCGGTTGTACGAGTCAATCCATAAGCGCTCATCCCGTAGATCAACCCGAAGTTAATCGCCTTGGCGTGCCGGCGCTGATCCGGGGTGATTGATTCTATCGGGATGCCAAGTATCCTTGCGGCTGTAGCCGCGTGGATGTCCTGTCCGGCTCGGAACGCAGCCAGCATGGCTTCGTCCCCCGAGATGTGGGCGACGATGCGCAGCTCGATCTGCGAATAATCCACCGAGAGTAAACTCAGTCCGGGGGCTGCCACGAACCCCTGGCGGACCTGTTTGCCCAGCTCGGTTCTGATGGGGATATTTTGCAGGTTTGGATTCGAGGAGGCGATCCTTCCAGTGACCGACCCGGTCTGGTTGTACGAGGTGTGCACTCGCCCGGTCGCAGGATTCACCTGCAATGGCAGAGCATCGAGATAGGTGGATTTTAATTTCGAGAGTTCTCGATATTCTAAAACCCAGTCCACCATGGGATGTTTTCCGCTCAACGCTTCCAGCACCTCCGCTGATGTGGAATAAAACCCGCTGGCGGTCTTCTGGGTTCGGTCAGGAGGCTGGATCCCCAACCGCTTAAAAAGGACCTCGGAGAGCTGTTGCGGTGAATTGATGTTAAACGTATCGCCAGACACCCGGTGGATCTGATCCTCGATCTGGTCCAGGCGAGCTTGCAGTTGGGCAGACATGGTGGCCAGGAACTGCGTGTCCAGGACTATGCCGTTCATCTCCATATCTGCCAGAATTTCGACCAGGGGCATTTCCAATTCATAGAATAATTTGGTCTCCTGGCATTTTTCCAGCTCGCCCTGCAGCACCGGCATCAGGCGGAGCACCGCCTTCACGTCCGCTCCCGCGTAAGAGACCGCCCGATCGATCGCTACCTCGGCCATGCTGATTTGATTTCTGCCCTTCCCGATCAGATCTTCGATGTCTGTCATCTTGAAATTCAAGCGGATCCACGCCAGGTTCTTCAAGCCCAGGTTGCGCGAAGCCGGGTTTATCAACCACTCGGCGATCATCGAATCGAACGAGAGCGGGGTTACCCTCAACCCATTCCGGGCCAGCAGGATGAAATCGTATTTCAAGTTATGCCCCGCTTTAGGTATCTTCGCATCTGTCAGTGGTTTACGCAGGGCTTCGATGACGGTCTCCAGCGGCAGCTGTTGGCCCAGTTCTCTGCGGTGACCCACTGGAATGTAATAGCTGCTGTCACCATCCACGGCCAGGGCGATTCCCACCAGATCAGCCAGCATTTGGTCCGTGGAGGTGGTCTCGGTATCGAAGGCGATCACCTGCGCCTGCTCCAGGCGGCTTACCAATGCCTGCAACGATTCGGGCGTATCGACCACCTGCGCGCTCAATCTCTCTGAAGAGGGCGGCGCTGGCTGTATAACCTGCGGCGCAGGTTCCTGGAATAAGCCCAACTGGCGACCTGCCTGAGCTTGGGATAACCCAAAGGACTGCATCAGGCTGCTCAGCCGGCCCAACAAGGTGCGGAATTCCAATTCCCTGAAGAGGGCTTCAATGCGCCCGGGATCGAAATCGTGTGGGCGAGCCTGCTCAAGATCCAGGGGTATCGAGAGATTAGTGACAATTTTGGATAGCTGCTGGCTCAGGTAAGCATCCTCTCGTCCCGTTGCGAGCTTTTCGCGCACGCCTTTTGATAAATCATCCAGATGGGCGTAAATTTCGTCGAGATTACCATACGATTGCAGGAGCGAGGCGGCTGTTTTTTCACCAATCCCTGCCACACCTGGGATATTATCAGACTTATCGCCTACCAGGGCTTTATAGTCGACCACCTGATCGGGGCGCACGCCGAGATATTCCTGCACATGCTCGGGCAGGTAGTCGCGCGCCTCGGAAAGCGATTTGCCTGGCAGGTTGACGATGATGCGTTCCTCCACCAGTTGGAGCAGATCCCGGTCGCCCGTTATAATCTTCACCCCCAGGCCCTGGCCTACCGCCCACTTCGCCACACTTCCCAATACATCATCAGCTTCGTAGCCTTCGACTTCCAGGCGCGGGATGTTGAACGCGTCTACAAGCTGGCGGATGCGCTCGATCTGCGCTCGCAGGTCATCGGGCATCTTCGCTCGCGTGCCTTTATATTCAGGATACAGGTCATCCCTGAATGTTTTTCCGGTATCAAAGGCGACCGCCAGATAATCCGGACGTTCCTGCTCCAGGATGCGCAGCAAAACGCTGGTAAAGCCAAATATTCCCGCCGTGGGCTCGCCTTTGCTGGTGGCGAAGCCGCTCGTCGAAGCGCGTAACAATGCAAAATAGGCGCGGTATGCCAGGGCATGACCGTCAATTAAATACAACGTAGGCGGCATTTCTCACCAATAAACGCTCAAGCAGACGCTCCTTGATTTAAACGTGTCTGCTGGACAAAAGATTTGACTACCTGAGCCGGCAAAGGCCGGGTGCTGCTCATCACCAGATAACCCGGCGCCCAAAAGTCACCGGAAGGGTTATCGCGTTCGAGTTGCGGAAAGCGGGCAAACAACCTTTGCGAAGTATGCTTGCGGATCAGGCGGACCAGGCGGCTGGGGGAGGTGCTCGGGGTTACCCTGGCTCCCCACTGCAGGGTTTCCGTTTGGATCACCATGCGCTCTAACCGCCATCCGAATGCCATCGATAGCTGACGCATATCCTCTTCCAGGGCAATAGCCAGCTCCCCCAACAGGCGATGAGCGGGCATGCGCGGCACAAGCAGAAATGTATAACCGATGTCCAGTTGCGGCTGTACGGCTTTGTATTTGGGCAGCCCGAGATTCGTTTCCCCATCGAGGGGCTGTCGCTCCTCCGGCAACGGACCTTCTTCCAATGCGGTGAAGTTTGAAGACAGATCTCTACCAGACGGCACCGCAGATGGGTTATGGAATCCCCACGAGGTCTCCTGCTCCCGAGCCCCAAACCCGCCAACCTTCATAGAACCGGGCAAATCGTCTTCAGAACGTGATGGGTCGCTCTCTGTCTCATGCTGCCAGTTGGTATAGCCCTCCTCTCCATTTCTCGGCCTGGAGGCCAGAGCAGGAGTAGGCGGGGGGAGTTCTTCGAGAGGGAATAATGGTTGCAACCCGAGTTGGGAGCGGTCTTCATCTTGCTGCAAGTCATCCTGGTCGAGCGAGACCGTGCCAGGCGGCGCCTTAAGCGCGTTCGCCAGGCGGTTAGCCTGCAATCTGATTTTGCTGAAAGGTACTTCGATATCAAAGGCCAGCGCCAGCAGCATGCCTTCATCTAATCGAGTGCTATAAAGCAGGTATTCGCTGCCGCTAGACTCTAAGGCTACAAACTGGGCATAGTCTTTGCCCTGGGCAATATCCAAGCCCTGGGTAATATCCTTTTCGCCTGCAGCCGGGTTCTTCCTGAGGACAGCCTTGAGCAGTTCCTCGATTGCAGGTTGCGAGAGTTCGCCAGCATAAGCCCAGAGCCGTTCGGCCCGGATGAGCATGGCTGCCTGCGCGGCTGTGGACAGTGATAGACTGGCCAGGTATTGGGCGGCGCGGTCGACATCCGACAGCCAGGGGAACAAATATTCTGCCATTTTTAGAGTGTATCATGGGCCTTAAGCCTGTGCAAGTGAGGATAACGTTCATTTTTGATAAGCGCGCCTGATTTGCGTGTTGACAAGCATATCATCTCATGTTATTTTTCTTAGTAGATGAAGGGGCCGCGAAGAATTTTTAAAGCCGCGTGTTTCTTACTTGCTTTCATCGGCATGACAGCGGTGATCTATGAACGCGCCCCCGCTCAAACATCCACTCGCCAAACGAAGATCATTGTTTCTTATACCGAATACCAGTGGTGGCTGCTGAGCTGGACGGACAACATGATTCTCTGCCAAATCCTCAGCGATCATGAGGGGCTGCCCACCAGCACGGAGGTGTATAAGGCTTGCGGTGCAGACCTGCAAGCCCAATGGCTGGCTACACCCCCTTGCAAAAATCTTCTCAAAGGAAATTTGAAGACCGGTTCGTGTGAAGGGTTATATTTACACCTGGTCACCTCCTCGCCCAAAACAAAGGAGATGCTGGTGACCCTCCCGCCTCTCCAGGTTTGGGTCAGTCTGGATGGCTGCGAGCCCGTCCCCCCGCAGAATCGCTGCGAGAAATTACCGAAATTGCTCCTGACGGGCGAGGAGCCACTGCCCAATGAGCAGATCACTGCGATAGAGGGACTGTATAATAACCAGCCCTTCGCCTGTGAGGGATCCACCTGCGCCATTCCATTACGGGTGACGTCGACGGAGGGGGTTGAAGTAGAATTTGTGGCTAAATCCAGCTATGGTGATGTAAGCCGCACATTCAAAGCTCAGGTGCGGGTGATAGAAAGCGGGGTATCGCCGGTGCCGCGCGGCTCGGGCTGGTATGTGGATGTCTTGAGCAGCCAGTGGCGCGGCGCCCGGCTGGCCAGTTGTTCTCAGACCTGGCGGGCGTTCCCTCCCGTTGGAGGGTTGACAGGCTGGCTTTCGACCCCCGATCACTCTAATTTGCTCTCCTCGAACCAGCCCTATTATTATCTCGCTGGGCGCTTAATTGCCCAGGGTGTTGTTAACGCCTCCGCCTGCCCCACCGGCGGACTGCAACCCAATGGCTACGCCGATGCATGTGGCTTAGAAACTGCCAGGCCTGCGTTGGAAACCTGGCAAAACCAGTTCGACAGCCGGATTATCGCAATCGCCAAGGAGAGCGGTGTCCCGGCAACCTTGATGAAAAACCTGTTCGCCCAGGAATCCCAGTTTTGGCCAGGCATGTTCCGGGTACCAAATGAGTTTGGCCTGGGTCAAATCACGGACAACGGCGCGGATACAATCCTGCAGTGGGACCCCTCCTTTTACAACCAGTTATGCCCGCTTATCCTTGCCCAGGATACCTGCAAACGCGGCTACCTAAACTTGAAACCTGAGGAACAGGCCATGCTGCGCGGGGCGCTCGCCGCTCAAGCCAGAGCCGATTGCCCGGCCTGCCAGCAAGGGATAGACCTGACGAACGTGGATTTCAGTGTGTCATTGTTTGCAAATACATTGCTGGCGAACTGCGAGCAGGTAGCGCAGATTGTTTATAATGCAACGGGAAAAATCGCCGGGACGGTGAGCAATTACCAGGACCTGTGGCGCCTGACAATTGCGAACTACCACGCCGGCCCGGGTTGCTTGTCCTACGCGGTCCATCAGGCCTGGAATGCCAACGGTAGGCGCTTGCTCTGGGACGAGGTGCGCTCGCAGTTCACCATCCCATGCCAGGGGGTAATACCCTACGTGGAAAAAATAGCGCCCTGACCGCTCCTGAGGATAAGCTGGCTCGCACTAACCGATCGATATCATGATTGAGGGATCGCCCGGACCAGCTTCAAGAATTCCTCCCATTCCTCCCGGAAAAAATGGATGGTGACGTTATTTAATTCCAGGTGGAAGGTGACTTCTCCATCTGGCTCCTCCGCTTGCCAGGCCAGGTAGTTTTCAGTCTCCGCGATGATATCAGTATCAAGTTCAGGGTCGTATTTTGCCATCTTAATCGCCTCACTTAGAAGGTTTCACGAACGTAGCGGCAGGTTGCCGGTCGGGCGCTAATACCTTGGTTGGCGCAGCCTTTAAGGCGCGGGAAGTACGTACCATGGGCTGACAAAGCCGCCAAAATAGCGCACCTCGAAATGCAGGTGAGCTCCGGTTGAATCGCCGGTGCTGCCCGCATAACCGATTACTCCTCCCTGCCCAACGCTTTGCCCACAAGAAGCGCGCAGGCTGCTCATATGGGCATATAAAGTCTGATAACCATTGCCATGATCGATCATGACCGTGTAGCCATAACCTCCTGTTGCCCAGCCGGCGAATACGACCACCCCGCTGTCCGCAGCGTATACCGCAGCCCCTTCTCCGGCGGCGATATCGATGCCCAGGTGCCCGCCCCAATAATCATTCCCGGAGAGATAGTGGTTGCCAGCCGGCCAGATAAACGCGCCGGTGCCATACGCGCCGTCGTAACTGCCTTCGCACGCGCCAGCGCCATAAACAGACTTTGAAACGCCTGCGCTACCGCGGGGGATTACAGGGATGATCCACTGTCGAAACTCGCGGTGCCCCCCGGGGACCATCAGCCAGGTGCCAGGTTGGATCTCTGGCTGGGTCAGGTCCAGTTGATTAGCCGACCAGTTGAGAATATCCTCGACCTTGGCTTCGAAGCGGACGGCGATGCTTTCCAGGGTGTCCCCCTCCTGGGCGAGATAATACACCCCATCAACAGGCGGCACTTTGAGTTCCATGCTGATGGAGATGGTATCCGGGTTATCATTCAGCAGATCGTAATTTGCCCACAGCAGGGTCTCGGGCTTGATATTGAAGTTTTTTGCGATCTCGAAAACCGAATCCCCTGTGACAACGACATAATTCCGCACCTCCTCGCTTGGCCTGTCAGGTATGATGGTATGCACCATCGCTTTGCGAGAGACTGCCAGGCTGCCTTCAGCAAAGGTGGTCTCAGGCAGAGACTCGACGGTCTCACCCATCGCTTCCGACCCCAAAGCTGCCTGGGCAACAGCCGGTTCAATAGCCGTCTCTGGAACGCCCGGGCTGCTCCTGCGCCAGCCCAGGTAGACTGCCGCAGCGACCAGGGTCAACGCGCCAAACCAGGCGATGATAGGGACAATCCCGCTGGATTTGCTCGGCTGCGGGGTGAGGTCTAAATGATCTTCAGACAATCCGGGGTCCGGGGCTAATTGTCTTCGGTCAGCGTCTCCAGGAATTCCTGATTACCCTGTGTACGGCTTAACCGCTGCAATATAGCTTCAGTGGCTGTAGACGGATCTAAACCGGCTCCATGCGGCGGAGAGCTAACCATCTGGTCATACATCCGGCGCATGAGCCAGACGCGGGGCGTAATGTCCGGACCAAGCAGCAGCTCTTCCCGGCGGGTGGAAGAACGCTCGATATCGATCGCCGGGAACACCCGCCGTTCCTGCAAACGGCGGGACAGGTGCAGCTCCATGTTGCCTGTCCCCTTGAATTCCTCGTAGACTACATCGTCCATGCGCGAGCCTGTATCCACCAGACAGGTGGCGATGATGGTCAGTGACCCGCCTTCTTCGATGTTACGGGCAGCTCCAAAGAAACGCTTGGGCGGGTAAAGGGCTGATGGATCGATACCCCCGGAAAGTGTACGACCCGATGGTGTGACCACCAGGTTATAGGCGCGGGCCAGGCGGGTAATCGAATCCATCAAGATGACCACGTCGCGACCAACTTCTACAAGACGTTTGGCGCGCTCCAATACCATCTCAGCCACGCGCACGTGAGAAGTTACCGGCTCATCGAAGGTCGAGGAGATCACCTCAGCATCTACCGAGCGATCCATGTCGGTAACCTCTTCCGGGCGCTCACCAATTAAGGCGACCATCAGATGCACTTCCGGATATTTGGTCGAGATCGAGTTGGCAATCTGCTTGAGAATGGTCGTCTTACCTGCCTTGGGCGGCGATACGATCAAGCCGCGCTGTCCACGTCCGATGGGGGTAACCAGGTTGATCAGCCGTGTTGCTAGAGTATGTCTGTCTGTCTCCAAATCAAAACGCATTTCCGGGAAGATTGGGGTGAGCGATTCGAAGGTTGGCCTGTGCCGGGCTTCTTCTGGGTCCACGCCGTTGATGTTCTGCACGCGCAGCAACCCGTAATGCCTTTCCGACTCGCGCGGTGGGCGGACATGACCAATGATCAGGTCGCCATTTCTGAGGTTGTATCTGCGGATCTGCGATTGAGATACATAAATATCATAGGGACCTGGCTGGTAGTGACTTGAGCGCAGGAATCCGATCCCCTCGCTCATAATCTCTAAAATGCCGCCGCGAACTTCCATTCCATCCATCTCGGCTTGAGCCTGCTGGATGCGAAGGATTAAATCTTCCTTCTTCATGCGGTTCGCATTGTGAACGTTTAAATCTTTGGCCTTCTGGCGCAATGCTTCAAGGGGAGTGTTTTCTAATTCTAGTACTTTCATATTCCTATTCTCGATGTGGTAAGGTTAGCTTAACTCAATCAGGTTGAACTGTCGAGACCCATCCATACGGATGGCAGGCGACAGATACACCATTTAAGAAGTAAAAAGATCAATAAGGGGTGAATAAAATCAGGGGAAAATTAATATTTGGATTATAGCATTCAAATATATTGTCTACAAGCTTTGTTACTCGACCAAATCTCTCATGGATAGCTTTAGCTGCGCCCCAGATTGCAACGTCGCTACATTATTTTCGGTGCGCAATCAGATACTCGAATAAATGCCAGCTAGTCCGCGGTATTCCCCTGGTGCTGCCTGAATTATACCCTAAAAATCCGATATTCGCGTTTTAATCTGGCTGCTTGACGCCCAACATTTCCGTAATTTCTCAGCCACCTATGTACCCTGGCGTCGTCGATAAATGAGCGGAACGATCAGCGCCAACACAATAAGCCCGAGGCTCCCCAGGCAATTTGAGGTGGGTGCTGCTTCCGGAAGATCGTTTGATTGCGGGGACAGCGTGCTCGCCGGCTCTATCTCTGGCGATTGCTCGATCGCTTGCGGCAGTTGAGCCGTTGGGATGTGGATCGGCCCGCTAACAGCCTGTGAATCCACCACCTCGTAAGCAGTCCCGGCTGCCACGGCGATCACCCTTTGTCCCAGGGCGAAGCCAGCTCCCAGGTCGGGCAGCGCAGCGATCAAGGCGAAATAATCCTCGCTCAGAAAGCCAACTTTTACAGTTCCCATCGCCTCCGGGTCATAAGCTGTGTCGATCCAGACCCCATCAGCGAGCACGAAAGTGCGCGCGCCCACGATTCGGACCACCTCGGCAGCCTCATTTTCTGGCTCAACCGGCGCCTCTGCCCCGGCAAGAGCGCCCTGCCCAGCCGCTTTTTCGACCGCGTCCCGACCGAACGCCGGCGCAGCCGGCTGGCTTTGCATCTGGCTTAATTGCTCCTGGGCGATGCGCTCCTGCTCCGCCGAGCCGAAAGGCATATCCTCTGTAACCAGGTAGGAGGTGTAAGGGGTTATGATGCCGTAGCGTATGCTCAGTTTTACAATTTGATTGATTGTCTCCTCGTCAGGTCCGTGCAGCCTTACCAGGTTCAGCAGGTGACCGATCTTCCGGGTCGCCCAAAGCCTGGGTATGACCGCTTGAACGCCGGTGAACGAGGCCTGGTTGACGAATTCTTGCGCCTCAAAATGGAACGATCGAACCTCGCCGCCAACTTCTCCGGTCAGCCTCACGGTTGTGGTTCCTGGGCGGCGGTAGCGACCTACCAGTACAATCTGTGAGCCGGCAAACAGGTCCGGCAGTGGGTCAGGGTATGTGTCGTAGACGCCGACCTCGCCAAAATCCAGCGACAGATTGGTTAAAACCGGGGTGCTGATCCGGGCGTAGAAGCTCGACAGAATTTCATCCAGCCGTTCCTCCGGGCGCACGTACACGCTGGTTCCGTGGTGAGCCTGGGCCAGAGAATCCAACAGGTAGGTGTCCACATCATATCCAACCCCAAAGGCAAACAGGCGCAGGTTAGCCGGCGCAGCCCCCTCCAGGTTGGCGAGGATTTTTTGGCTGTCGACAACACCTTCGGTTGGCAGGCCATCGGTAAGGAAGATCAGGTAGGTTGGCCGTTCACGGTCCACCATGTACACCGCTTCGAGCAAAGCCCGGTTGATATCCGTACTCCCCTGGGCGCTCATGCGCTCCACCCAGGATATTGCTTCATTCGCCTCCTCCGCGGGGCGCAAATGATCCCTATATGCGTCCAGCCCCGTACTGAAGGCGACCACATTGAAGCGATCTTCCCCATTCAGGTGCGCCAGGATATACCCTAAGGCTTGCTTCGCCTGTTGGAACTTCTCGCCTTCCATGCTGCCCGAGCGGTCGAGCACCAGGATCAGGTCCTTGGATATCTCACGCAGCGGGGCGTCGGGCTCAGGGGCAATCAAGGCCAGGAAAAACCCATCCGGGTCGCTCCCATCCGGTTCTCTATACGAGACCAGGTGAAAGGCCTGCTCTTCACCCAATGAATAAAACAGCACAAAGTCTTTATCCGGGCGAATATCTCTGTCCTCATAGCCTACGGCAGCATAACGATTGCCCTCCCGGCTGATCGCTACCTCGTGGCTGGGTGAATAGATTGCCCGCAGCGAGGTGGTGCTGGCGCGGATGCTCACACTGATGGTCACATTTTCAATTGGCCACAGGGAAAATTTCTCTGTGTTGAGCGGGTAGGAATAGCGAACCAGCCCGTTATCGTAAGGCAGCACCTGCGAATACTCCAGCTCAATCCGGCGTTCGCCTCCTGGCGGTATGGGGAAAATGCTCGCCTGCAGAGCTCCCCGGTCAGCGTATTCCAGCAATGCCGGATCCTGCATGCTGGTGACAATCTCTTCGTACTTCGCTCGCGCTTCGTCTTTATCCAAAATTTGGCCTTCAACTGGCTTACCATCCACCCATAATGAAAATGAGGATACAGCCGCCTCAGCGGGGATGGGGAACATGTAAACCCCCTCCACCTGCCAGTCGTTCGGGTTGTAAAATATCTGATCTACCCGGGTGGTGGCAATTTGATCCTGGATATCTACAGTAACGCGATGATAGCGAATAACTAGTTGGGCGATTGGCGGCATGGGTGGGCAGGGCCAGGGACCGGGGCATGGCGGCGGTGGGCAGGGTCGCGGCACGCAAACCGGCGGCTCGGGGATGATGATCCCATCCGCCCGAGCCGGGCCGGGGTAGAGAGCTATGATGACGGCAATTAACAAAGCAATCCTGAGCGATTTCGTTATCATCGCACCCCTCCAAGAGATGAATCGTCTGGCGAACCAGATGGGAGATAAATAATTCGCGGCTCCATTTTGATGCCAAGACGCTTTCCAGCGAAAAAAAGTTCCAATGGTATAATCAGTATTTGCTAGGCCGAGGCACAAAGTTTTCCACGAACTTTGTGCCTTAATTATGCGAATTTAATAACCCGTGGTGCGCCCCCGGGCTTCCTCCGAAAACCTGGGACGCCTCACGAGCCAGTGCAGGATAGGTATGCTAGATAAACTAAAAGGCGTTGAAGAAAGATACGAAGAGATCAACCGGCTTCTCCTTGAAGTGGGGGATGATTACCAGCGCGCAGCCGAGTTGGGCATCGAGCGCGCCGAGCTGGAACCCCTGGTGAGCAAAGCCCGCCAGTACCGCCAATTCCTGGCTCGCCGTGATGAAGCCGAGGAATTGCAAAACGCGGACGATGATGAGCTGCGCTCGTTAGCCGAAGCCGAAATCCAAGAAATCGAACCGCAGCTCGAAAAACTCGAGGCTGAGCTGAAGAGCATGCTGCTGCCCACTGATAAACGCGACCAACGCAACGTCATTATGGAAATTCGGGCCGGCACAGGCGGAGACGAGGCAGCCTTGTTCGCTGCAGATTTGTTCCGCATGTACAACCGCTATGCCGAAAAGCGCAACTGGTCGATTGAAGTGCTCTCAGCCAACGAAATTGGCATCGGTGGGTTCAAGGAAATTATTCTTTTAGTGAAAGGTCGCGGGGCGTATTCACGCCTGAAGTACGAATCCGGCGTCCACCGCGTCCAACGCGTCCCGGTGACCGAATCCCAGGGGCGTATTCACACCTCCACGGCGACGGTCGCTGTTTTGGCGGAGGTGGACGAAGTAGAAGTGGATATCCCGGAGAACGATATCCGCATGGATGTGTATAAATCCGCTGGCGCCGGCGGTCAAAACGTTCAGAAAAACGCCACCGCAGTGCGGATCACCCATCTCCCCACCGGGATTGTGGTTCAATGCCAGGATGAGCGCTCCCAGCTCCAGAATCGCCAGCGGGCGATGAGCATTCTCCGCGCCCGGTTATACGAGATCGAAGAGGAAAAGCGCCGCCTGGCGCTTGAAGAAGACCGCCGCTCGCAGGTGGGCACCGGCGAGCGAGCCGAAAAGATCCGCACTTACAACTATCCCCAATCGCGAGTGACAGATCATCGCATCAACCTGTCCAACTACAATTTACCGGCAGTGATGGAAGGTGCAATCGACGAGTTTATCGATGAGCTGGCCACTCGCGCCGAGGCAGAACGGTTGGCTGCGGTAGGCTTAGAAAATTAGCCGTTGATCTGCCACTAAAGAGTGCCCTCTTCCAGGCGCTGTTTTGAAATCGATCGCCGATCAATATTCTGAACTGGCCTCCAGGCTTGCCGGAGTAAGCCAAACACCTCGGTTGGACGCCCAGGTGCTACTTGCCCATGTGGCGGGAAAAAATCGCGCCTGGGTGCTGGCGCATTCGGAGGCGCTGCTCTCTGCCCAGCAAATCGCCCTCATCGCCGAAAAGATCGCCCGGCTTGAGGCGGGTGAGCCGCTGCCCTATGTCATCGGTGAATGGGAATTCTATGGGCTGAAATTCCAGCTTTCGCCGGCCGTGCTGATCCCGCGCCCTGAAACCGAGCTGCTGGTGGAAAAGGCTTTGCACTGGCTGCGCGCGCATCCAGGCGAACACCTGGCCGCCGATATTGGCACGGGCTCAGGCTGCATCGCTGTAGCGCTCGCTAAAAATCACCCCGGCCTGCGGGTGATCGCCAGCGATATCTCTCTCCCCGCGCTGGAAATTGCGCGCTCGAATGTCAAGCTACACAACCTGGAAGCGCGTATCGAATGCGTACAGTCCGATCTCATCCCCCCCACTGCGGCTGGCTTTAGTTTAATCTGCGCTAACCTTCCCTATATTTCGGTAAAAGTATTAAAGCGCTTGAAAGTGCACCGTTGGGAGCCCAATATAGCCTTACGCGGCGGTCAGGACGGATTGGAGTTGATCCGCGGCCTTGTTGCCCAAGCGCCCCAATCGCTGGCCGGGTACAGCCTGCTCCTGCTGGAAATCGAAGCCAGCCAGGGCGAAGCGGTTTGCAAAATTGTTTCGGCTGCCTTTCCGCGTGCGAAAATCGAGCTGATCCTTGATCTGGCCGGTCATGACCGCCTGGTCGCCGCGCAGATCTCAGCCAGCTATCCCTGCGTATAGAGTATCATCTTCTCGACCATCCAGCCAACCTGATTCCACGTACAGTAGATTGTACTGGCAGACTTATCCCTCTGGCAAAGCAACATCCATCAAGGAAGTAAATCATGAAAAAACAATCCCTGCTCTGTCTCGCCCTCGCCCTGCTCATCGCAGCTTGCGGGGTCCAGGCAATCCCAGATGCAACCGAGGGAGTTCCAGCGCTCGAAGCAACCGAGCCGGTGGCCTCAAACACACCTACCCGCGAATCGACCACAGCGCCTATCGATCCGATCGAAGCGCCTGCACCCACGAACGCTGAAGAACCCGGCCCGTCTGAAACTGTCACATACCGGATTGTAGCGGGTGAATCTAAGTTACAATATGAAGTTGGAGAGGTATTTTTAAACGAGAACAACCGCTTCAATGTCGCCGTTGGTGTGACAACCCAGATCAACGGAGAAATCCTGGTAAACCTGGCGGAGCCACAAAAAAGCAGCATGGGAGCGATCACTGCGGACATCAGCCAGTTTACCTCAAACAGCAGCCGGCGGGATAATGCCTTGCGTGACCGCTTCATCGAATCACGGCGCTATCCCATCGTCACGTTCATCGCCAGCGAGATCGCTGGTTTACCCACCTCCTACCAGGAGGGTCAGGTCGTGCAGCTACAGATCAGCGGTGAGCTCACCATCCGTGAGACTACACTGCCGATCACTTTAAAGACTACGGTTCAAATTGAAGCCGACAGCCTGACTGGCGAAGCCACCACCACGATTTTGATGAGCGACTTTGGCTTTGGACCCATCGATATCGCCGGAATCTTGAAAACTGAGGATGAAGTGAAAGTTACCCTGAGTTTCGTCGCTCGACCTTAGGTATGGCTCGGGGTAGTGGATAGGAAATGGAATTTCCCATGGGCAACCCGATAAAAACCAAGCGCATCCTCCTGGGCATTACCGGCTCCATTGCTTGCTACAAAGCCGCCGATCTGGCTTCCAAGCTCAGCCAGATGGGCGCGCTTGTGGACGCCATCCTGACCCAGTCGGCTCTGCAATTTATTACCCCTTTAACCCTCCAGTCTGTAACCGGTCGGCGGGTATTCACCGACTCGGACCTGTGGGACCGCGAGGGCCATGTGGTTCACATCGGCCTGGCGCATAACGCCGACCTGCTGGTCATCGCGCCGGCGACCGCCAACACCCTTGCAAAAATTGCCCTGGGCATCGCCGATAATTTACTGAGCGTGGCCGCACTGGCAGCGCCCTGCCCGATGCTGGTAGCGCCCGCCATGGACGGCGGCATGTTCACCCACCCGGCAACCCAGGCAAACCTGGAAATTCTGCGCCAACGAGGCGCCATTATCGTCGGTCCAGCCGAAGGACATCTTGCTTCCGGCCAGCTCGGAGTGGGCAGGATGGTAGAACCCGTCGATTTGCTCGGGCACATCCGCCTGGCTCTTGCCCGTGGAGGGCTCTTGCAGGGTCGTAAAATCGTCGTCACTGCTGGCGGAAACCAGGAGCCGGTCGACCCCGTCCGGGTGCTGAGCAACCGCTCCTCGGGAAAACAGGGGTTTGCCCTGGCGCAAGCCGCCCTCGATCTGGGCGCAAAGGTGGACCTGATCGCCGGGCCGGTCTGTCTCGAAACACCCGTGGGCGCCAGGCGCATGAACGTGCTGACCGCCGAGGAGATGCTCTCCGCGGTGCAAGAATCCACGCCGCAGGCGGATGCCCTGATCATGGCGGCAGCCGTGGCAGACTTCAAGCCCGCTCGATCCGCCTCCGAAAAATTTAAACGGGAAGCCGGTCCGCCTCGCCTCGAGTTGATCCCCACCCCGGATATCCTGGCAGCCGTAGCAGACCGCAAAGCCAAAACCGGCTATCCAAAAGTGACGGTTGGATTCGCCGCCGAAAGTCAAAAAGTGATCGAGAGCGCCGGGGCGAAAATGAGGTCGAAACGCGTGGATATAATGGTCGCTAACGACATCACTGCGCTGGATGCGGGCTTTGGCGCAGATACCAACCGCGTCACATTGCTCGACTCGCGCGGTGAGGTCGAAAGCCTGCCCCTGATGAGCAAATATGAGGTCGCCGAAGCCGTGCTGGAGCGGGTGCTCGCCGTTCTCCGGGAGCAGGGACAATGATCTTTCTGCAACCCGTGCAAGGCAGCGACGCAGAGGCGTTATTTCCGTTGATCTTCAACACACTGGTCGCGGACACCCTGGTCTGGGATGGGCCAGAATCCCTGGAATCGTTTCGCAATGCCCTGGACGAGCGCGCCTTGCAGGTCGCCCGCGGCGAACGATTCATCTTTACGATTATCGAGTCGGTCTCTGGTCAGCCGATTGGCAGCGCCAGCATTCGCCCTGATGCGGATAAATTTCGCGGCGATATCGGGCTGTGGATTGGGCAGCCGTACCAGGATAAGGGTTATGGAACGCAGGTCGTTCGCAAGCTGCTCGCCTATGGTTTCGACGCTCTGGGGCTCGAAAAAATCGAGGGCTATGTGTTCGTTGGCAATTGGGCGAGCAGGGGGATTTTCGAAAAAAACGGCTTTCAATTGGAGGGGACGATCCGCAAGGCAGTGCGCAAGCGCGGCCTGGCATTGAATGAGTGGTTGTTCGGGATTACCCGAGAAGATTGGCGTGAACAGATAAACACCCGGGATCACTTCCCAGGCGCCACGGATTATCTCTTCCACATTTGCCAGCCGCATGACTGGCAGGCCGCTCTGAAATCGGGCGCCTATGCCCCCGAACCGCTCAAGCAGGGCAACTTCATCCACTGCTCGCGCCTCGACCAGGTACTGCGCGCCGCCAACAATTTTTACCAGGCTGCCAGTCCGTTAGCCCTGTTGTTGATCGATCCGCTCAAGGTAAAGGCGCCCATCAGGTGGGAAGCAGTGACTGATGAGGTCTTCCCCCACATCTATGGCCCAATCAATATCGAGGCGGTAGCTGCCGTACGGAATTTTTCCCCCGACCCGGATGGCGTTTTTCGCTTGCTGCCTGAAATTAACCCTTCGTCGGGATAAGTGCTCGCATGGTCGCCAGCATTTTTTCCGCCAGTATCGGGCGGTCAAAATGCTCTTCAACGTACTGGCGGCCGCGCAGCCCCATGGCTTTGCCCGCTGGTCGGTCATCTGCCAGGCTTTCTATCGCCTCCCGCAGCGCCCTGGCGTCTCCCGGCGGCACGGGTATGCCCGCCCCCGCTTTCTCGACCAGCTCGCGAATCACGCCGTCAATCGCCAGGATCACCGGACGCCCCGCCGCCATGTAATCGAAAACCTTATTGGGATAGACGGTCTTGTACATCGCCACCGGCTTCAGGATGGCAATGCAGGCGTCTGCCGCGGCCAACGCTGCGCCCATATCCACTTTTGCCACCGGAGGGAGAAAACGCACATTAGTCAGGCCCATCGCCTGGGCTTTGCCCACCAAAGCGGGTTTTTCCTTACCATCCCCAACTAGCAGGATCAAGATCTCTTCCCGCCTCTGGAGCAGCCTTGCGGCTTCCAGCACGACCTCCAGGTCATTGGACATCCCATGCGCCCCTGCATACAGCGCCACGTACTTATCCTCCAAATTATACGCCCGGCGGAAGTCCGCGCCGTCTGCCTGGGGGTCGAACATGCGCGTGTCGGAGCCGTTCGGCACCAGGACCACCTTCCTGGCGCCTCGCTCCCGAACATAGTCGATAAACCCGGGCGAGTTGACGACGACCACATCTGCCCGCCGGTAAAGGAAGCGCTCCACCTTCTCCGCAGCGTATACAAGCGCAGGCTGCCGCATCACGCCAACAGCCACCGCAAAGGCAGGCCACAAATCGCGCACCTCGAAGAGAAAGGGCGCCCCCTTCAAGCGCGCCAACGCCCAGGCGGTCAGCCCCTGAAAGATCGGCGGGGAAGTGCCCCAGAGCACATCAACATTTTTTACCCGCAAGCCAGCATAAAACGAAGACAGCATGAAGCTGATGAAGCTGATCACCCGATGTACGAAACTCCGGTGGAGCGCCGCATAGGTGTAGGCTCGCTGCACCTCCACGCCTTCATCTAGCGGCTCATGTTTCATCTCGGGGCGATCTCCTCTGGCGGCGCCCGTCAGGTAGCTGACTGGGCTGGCAATGACCGTGACGCGCTGCCCACGACCGACCAAGTAGCGGGACAATTCGTGGTGGCGCGTGCCGCCGGGTTCATCGAGAGAGGCGAATGCCTGGTGGATGAGCAGGATATGCATGCGGATAGTCTTTTACCCAGGATCGAAGCCAGACGAACACCTGCGCGGGTTCACCGGCATTAACTCACGAGCTATGGCAACTGCCAGACGCTGACCAGCCTGACCGGCGCTGAGGCGCTGACAGTTACCGATAGCGATAGGGCTGGAATCTTTATGCCGTAGGAGGGAGACGCCCATCCCCAGGTAGGGTGCGCCTCCTCTGAGCCGGACAATTTCTCCCCGGCTCGGACGATCAGAGGCTCGAGCTCAGGCGCAGGCTGAGCATCTTGCTCCGCAAAGATAGTCAGCCGAATCCATCCTTGGGGTGATTCTAACTCGAAAGCGACCCAGTCTTCCGCCTGATCGCAGCGCCAGAGCCAATCGGGCGCCAGCCAATGCAGGCGGATACGCGCCGGCAGGTAGCGCCTCGCCCGCCTCGGATGGGAAAAGATCAGCCTGTCTTCGATGATCCAGTTCCCATCTTTTTGCGCCTCAACCGAGCGACGATGAATCATCCCGAGACGGCTATAGCCATCGTGCTCGGCAACCAGGCAGGGCGTCCCATCCCCAGCCGCCTGGTCGCACTCCAGTACCCGGCTGTAAGCCCAATACAGCCACAAAAATCGCCCTGCCAGCAGCATTTGATCCTGTCCGTTGATCGTCAAGGTGTTGTGCACCGCGGTGCGAGCCAGAGAGTTGTCCCAGGGTTTTGGCGCGTTGTAGAGATAGGTGCCGGCGTCTTGAGCGATATTCATTCCCCGCCACCACAAGTCCAGGTGGAGCTGGTCGGCATGGCCCGGGCGGGAGGTAAAGCGAGCTGTACGCAGATAAGCCCAGGATTCGCTGCGTCGGTTCACCAGCACCTGTGGGTCCGTATTTGCCGATCGCTTTTCCAGCCGCGCCTGGCTTGCAATGCGGCTTCCACGCTTTTCCGGACGAACGAGCCAGGCGCTCATTTCGTCCCATTCCCCCGCCGGTACGAGTGTTTGGCCCAGAAATTCCAGCGCAGCCGCCTGCAGGACGGGGCGATAATCTGCAAACGGGCATACGGTCAATGGTAGAACATACGCCCCATCGTTCGGCCCCAGGTTCGGAAGCCTGCCGCTGAGCGGATCGAGCAGGGCGATCAGCCACTGGGTGGCGGCTTGTAATTTGCCCTGCCCTGCTGTGGGGAATTCCATCTGCTGCGTTCTGGCAATTGCTGCCACCCACAGCGCCAGTTGCAGCATCACGCGCTGGTAATTTGCGCTGTGCTGGGTGTAGGCGCCGTTTGGCTGAATCTGGGTTCGCAGCCCGTAGATAAACCAGCGCCAGCCCGCCGACCGCCAGCCTGCACTGCGCGGGTGATCGGGCAATGTTAGGCTTGCGGTGAGCAAACCCGCCGCCTCGGCGAGCAGATGGTTGTTGTTCTGCGCTCGGGCGTAGACCAGTGTGGGCGGCATGCGCCGTGCATGGCAGGCGACGAGCCAGCCCAATCGTTCCATACGCTCGAGGCTTGAGTGCGGAGAATCCGCGAATATCTGGGCCGCGTACACAAGAGCGATCAAGCGCAGTGCTGCCTCCTGCGAAGAAATCCAATTCAAACCCATGTAGGGTGGATTGGCATGGAGAAACTCAAGGGTATAATCCCAGAAAGCCCTCGCATAGCGCTCCTCGCCGCTGAGATAATACGCCCGTCCAAGGGTATACGCCCACCCAAAACGGGCTGGCTCCCAGAAATCTTTCACATCTTCTTCCCCAGGAATGCCCTCCTGCTCGTATGCCGTCCAATGCAGCCGGGGTTCGGGGGGTTGGAGCTTGAGCGGGCGCAGCTCTCCGCCGAACAGGCGCACGCCTCCCGCGACGATCTCCTCCGCCTGTCCGAGCAAGCGGGCGTAGCCAACCTCGTCCAAAATCGAGATCAACTCCTGCCGAGGGGGCAATACGAGCATCGGCTTGAGCGTGTACCTGTTGGCTCCCTGCTCAGGTGCCCGTTCGACGGAGGACGTCTGCCAGCGGAAATAACCCGAAATCAGCCCCAGCCGGTACAACCCATACAAAGCGAGCTGGCTGGGTCCGAGTTCTAGCAGGGCTTTGCTGATGAGCCGCAGGCGTGCAGAGAACCTAGCCAACCTGTATTTCCACCTGCTCCTGGGTGCGCAGCGCCTCGAGCGCCGCAAAGGTAGCCCTGGTTACGCCGAATATATCCCGGTATGGGATGGGAGGCGCCTTGCCAGCGCGAATTGCCTCAATGAACGCCTGCCACTCCCCAAAATGACCTTTGTCCTGGCGCAAAGTCGATCGGATTGTCCGCCGCCTGCCATCCCGGATCAAATCCAGCCTGCGGTAGTCCTCCAATACAGCCACCCGCCCTGCGGTGAAGACCTCCAGCCTCTCTTTGGAAAACGACCGGTCGCCATTTGCCAGATAGCTGATCGTGCCGATGGAATCATCCGGAAAAATGAGCGTCATCACCACGTTATCCGCCCGGTAGCGACCTGCATCCGGAAGAGCGCGCGCCAGCACCGACCGGGGAGAGGCGCCCACCAGGAAGGTGATAAAGTCGATAAAATGGCAGCCCTCACCGATGATCCTTCCTCCGCCCTGCTGGGGGTTGTGCAGCCAGTGATCAGGCGGCAGGTATCCAGCGTTTACCCGGTAATGGGCTGCCAGCGGTTCTTTGCGGCTGGCGAGGAACTCTCGCAGAGCGATTCCCTGAGGAGAAAACCGCCGGTTGAAGCCAACCATCAGCAGCGGGGCGCGCTCGACCTTTTTAGTCGCTCCGGAAGGATCCAGCGGGGAGACCTCCTGCAACAGGGTCGCGATCTCATCCAGCTCCGCCGCGTTCAGCGCCAAGGGTTTTTCGCAAAACACGTGCTTGCCGTTGCGCAGAGCGGCGATCACCTGCCTTGCATGCAAATGGTGGCGGGTCAGCACCGCAATCGTGTTGACTTCCGGGTCCTCCAGAACCTGCTCCTCGTCCGTGGTTGCGTAGGCGAAGCCGAACTTGCGGGCGGCATATTGGGCATTCAAGCCGGAGGCAGACGCCACGCTAACCAGGCGTATCCCCTCAGTTTTGCGTAGAACCGGGAAAAGCACCGCTTTGGCGAAATTCCCCGCCCCCAACGCACCGAGGGTGACTTCATCTGTCATTCGTGGCTGAGTAATTTTGGGAATCTTCACCCTGAATTCAGGCCGGCGAGCCTCTTCCAGGACGACGGGTACACCCCCTGTCTCATTATACGTCAGCAGCACCCCCAAAAAGCGCTCATTGGTCTTTCCGGTGATCAGAGAATAAGCCTGGGAGGCGTTTTTAATCGGGAAGCGGTGCGTGATCAGCGGGCGCACATCAACCTGACCGCTGGCTAAAAGCTCGACGAACGCCTCCAGATTGCGCCCTTCTGTCCAGCGAACGTAGCCGATGGGGTAATCCCGGCCTTCCTCTTCATAGGAGGGGTCGTATCGGCCCGGGCCGTAGGACCGCGAATTGACCAGGGTCAGTTCCTTCTCATAGTAGATCTTGCGCGGCACGGCAAGACCCACCGCCCCAACCGCCACGACATGCGCCCGATCGCGCGCCAGAGCGCCGGCCAGTTCAACCGGGTCGGAGGAGGGCGTATCGGCGCAGATCATGACCGCATCGCAGCCCCGCCCGCGGGAGAAGGTTGCCCCAGCTTCCTCAGCACCTTCCCGGCGCACGGCGGTAAAACCCATCCCTTGGGCCAGCTCTACCCGTTCGAGATCCAGGTCAATTCCCAGGGCGTGGCACCCGGCTGCCCGGATAATGCCCAGGGACAACAATCCCAATATCCCCAGCCCGATGACCGCCACCCGTTCCCCAATCTGGGTGTGCGCCAGGCGGTAGCCATGCAAGGCGATCGCCCCAAGCGTTGTAAACGCTGCGGATTCGAAATCCACCTGCTCGGGTAAGGGAACGAGCAGGTTTGTCGGCACCAGCGCATACTCGGCGTGAACGGCGTAGCCGCCGCCAGCGCAGGCCACACGCTGCCCGACCTGAACGCCAGCCGCCTCTTCTCCGACCGACGAGACGATCCCGGAGGAAGAGTAACCCAGCGCCATCGGTTGGTCGAGGCGCCCAAATATGGCCTCAATCGTCCCAAGAATGCCCTCTCGGCGCGCCTTATCCAGCGCCTGGCGGACGTAATCGGGACGGGCGCGGGCTTTCCCGAGCAGGGACTTCTCGGCGAATTCAACCACCATCCTCTCTGTTCCCGTCGACACCAGCGAGGCGCAGGTCCTCACCAGGGCGGTGCCGGGGCGCGGCGTGGGAATGGGGACCTCCACGACCGAGGTCTCACCCGTGCGCAGATTCTGTAAGAGCTGCTTCATATCCTCGCCATTATAGCGCGTTTGAAAGTCAGCATGTTATAATGAGCCGAATTTTCCCCCGGAGCAACCCCATGAGCGATCTACGCCTTAGAAAATTTGCCCAAATTATGGTCGATCATTCGACGCGAGTGCGACCTGGCGATCGCGTGGCTGTGAATGCCACCACCGCGGCCGAGCCGGTTCTCCTGCCGCTCTATGAGCTGATCCTCGAGCGGGGTGGCTATCCCCACCTGCTGATCGACCTCCCCGCTCAGGAGGAAATCCTCTTCGCCCACGCCAGCGACGAACAGCTCGAATTCGTCCCCATCTTCCATCAAGCCGCATTCGATCAATTCGATGTTTTGATCAAAATTCGCTCTGAGCTCAATACCCGCGGCCTGTCCGGGGTCGCCTCGGAGCGTCTCTCTCACCGTCAAAAGGCAATCGCCAACCTGATCAGCACCCAAATGCGCCGCGGCGCCGAAGGCTCCTTGCGCTGGTTGAGCACCCAGTACCCCACTCCCGCCTATGCCATGGAAGCCGAAATGGGCATCGAGGAGTACTCCGATTTCTTCTTCCGCGCCTGCCACGCAGACGAAGGGACGCCGGACCCGGTCGCCCACTGGCAGGGAATCGAGCGGGAGCAGCAGCGCATTATTGTCGCTGTCCAGGGCCGCAATAAGGTTGCGGTGCGCGGCCCGCATGCCGATCTGACCCTTTCGGTTCAGGGGCGTACGTTCAAGAACGCCTGCGGGCAGAACAACCTGCCGGACGGCGAGATTTTCACCGGACCCGTGGAGGACTCGGTAAACGGTTGGGTTCGATACAGCTACCCGGCGATTTACCAGGGCAGGGTAGTCGAAGGTATCGAGCTCCAATTTGAGGATGGCAGAGTGGTCAACGCCACGGCAGTTAAGAACCAGGATGTGCTGCTCGCCATGCTGGACATCGACGCCGGCGCGCGCTACGTCGGCGAGTTCGCTATCGGCACGAATTTTGAAATCAACCGCTTCACTCACAGCACCTTGCTCGATGAGAAGATCGGCGGCTCATTCCACATGGCATTGGGTGCTGGATACCCGGAGACAGGCAGTCAGAATAAAAGCCAGATCCATTGGGATATGATCTGCGACCTGCGCCAGGACTCTGAAATAACGGTGGACGGGGAAATCTTTTATCGGGACGGCCAGTTCATAATCTGACCGCCTTCTCGAAGTCCCGGATAAGCTCACTGATCTCTAACGGCTCACCCTTGGACGGATCACGCAACAATGTGTGTGCGCCCTGCAGGCATATCGACTCGCAGATGCCGCACCCCATGCAATCCTGCCCACTCACCACAGCGCAAAATTCATTGAGGCTAATTGCTCCGAATTGGCAGGCTTCCACACAATCCCCACACCCAATGCATAAATCGGCATCCACCTGAGAAATATAACCCGAAGCCGCCAGCATCGGGGTTCCGTTCCTGTGAGCGTGCATCGCGCCGCAACAACAGGCGCAGCAATTGCAAATGGCGTAAAAGCGGCTCAGCATGGCGTCTTTGAAAAATGCGTGGTGGACGTGCCCGCGTTGATTCTCGGCCTTCAATATTTCCACCGCCTCGCTCTGGGTGATGCGGCGCGAGCGACGCGGGTGATGTGCTTCAACAAAGCTGGCAAAAGGATCTCCGACAACCAGGCACACATCCAAGGGCAGACACGGATTTTGGCGAGAAGTGCGGCAGGGGCATTCCAGGGCTACGATATGATCGGGGTTGTGCAAGATGATATCCCGCGCTTTGCTGTAAGGGATAATCTTTTCCAGATTTTTTAGCTGGATATTTTCCTGGATGGATACCAGCCTGGTCGCCGAAGCCAAAGGCACCACTTTGCCATGGTAGCTTTCCGCCCAGGTGAGGTCGGTCTCTTCCCGCGGCACAGCCGTTCTGCCATTCGCTTCCGGTTGGCCGTTCATAAAATTTAGGGCTGCCAGAAATTCTTGAATTAGAAGAATTATCGGACCGATGGTTTTCGCCAGGAAGTGTTCTCCCGTGCCAATGCCGATATAGAGGTATGGCCAGCGACCATAAACATAACCATGCAAAAAATCAAGGAGAGTGTAACCCGGTGTGCGCCTGCCTTCCTCATAAAATTCTAGCGTGGAAGGTCGGACCAGGGTATGCCATAGGTTGCGCTTCATCGCTCGCCTCCAAGATATTTAAACGGGTTTTTCAGTCGGAAAGCTCCAGATGGGACCTGATTTTTATATTGTGCCAAGTTTTCCCCCTCCTGTCACGTAACATATATCACTTTGCAGGCGTTAATTCCCCCAAAAACCATGCCAGACCAGGCGCACGTCTTCAGCGGTGATGTACGCCTGAGCATCGATCTTTGCCACTAACTCGGTGACTTGCCGCTCTTCTCTGCGGCGCACGCTGCAGTTAATCACCTCGACGACGCCTTGAATGCCGCGACCTGCCACTTCCGTGACTGCGTAGCCGGAGAGGCGCAGTTGCTCGGCCAGCTCTGCCCCGCGCCGTGGGCTGAAAATGCGCAGGTGGGTGATTCCAATCGCCAGCCTGCCTTCGATGAACATACCCACAACATTGCCCGTGGCGAATCCCGCCGCATAGCCGGCAATGTTCAGCCAGTTGTCCAGGTCGATCAGCACTACCCGAATTGCGCTCACGAAAACGAACGCCTGGATGAACCCAAATAACCAGGCATACGCCTTACGACCGCGCATAACCATGGTAATACGTACGGTGTACACCGCAATGTCCAGCGCGCGCAGGATAAAAACGATCAGTGCAGAAACGATCGCTGCGTTCATTCTATAACGCTCAAGCTCTCCAAAAACCGCGCCGCACCGGCCGTAAATCTTCAGCCGTGATGAAAGCGTCCGGATCTATCTCGTTAACCAATTTGCGCACCGGGTCGACGTGCCGTCGCAATACATCACAATTCAACATGGTCACCATGCCATCTTTGCCGCGGGCTGGGATTTCGGTCACTGCGAAACCCTGAAGGCGCAAATGATCGGCAATCGCAGCCCCTCTCCTGGGGCTGACAACACTGATGTGAATATGCCCGATGGCGAGCTTCTCCTCGATGAGCATGCCGACCACGTTGCCGGTAGCAAAACCAGCCGCATAACCAATCAAGTTGATCGGGTTATCCAGGTCGCGCAGCACCGAGCTGATCGCCAGCACGAAAATCGAAGCCTGGAAAAAACCCAGGATCCAGGCATAACCCTTCTTCCCCCGCATGACAACCAGCACGCGCAGCGTATCCAGGGTCATATCGCCGACGCGCAAAAGAAAAATCAGGCCTGCACCGTACCAGGCCTGGGGCGATAGAAATATGTCCATGATCTTACTTACCTCCGGATGGCTTAACCACCTCGCGGCTCTGCATGGCAGGTATGTAAATGCGCTCCACGTATTCCCTGATCATGCGGCGCATGCTGAATTGCGGCGCCAGAGTGCGGATTGATTCTTTCATCCGCAAAATCCATTCGCCGGGCAAGCCATCGGAAGAGCGCTCCTTGTAATAAAGCGGGATGATCTCATTCTCCAGGATATCGTACAGGCTTTCTGCGTCGGCTTCGTCCTGCTGGCTTGGATCGGGATAATCGATGTCGTCACCTATCGCCCAACCATTCTTGCCGTTATATGCCTCGCGCCACCAACCATCGTACACTGAAAAATTCAATACCCCGTTCAAGGCAGCCTTTTGCCCCGAAGTTCCAGAAGCTTCATTCGGGCGACGCGGGGTGTTCATCCATACGTCCACTCCCTGCAGCAGGTAGCGCGCCAGTTTCATGTTATATTCTTCCAGGAAAACCAGTCGCCCGCCGCTCTCCGATCGTTTCACCGCCCGGTAGACCTGCTGGATCAGCAGCTTTCCGCCTTCGTGATCAGGATGTGACTTGCCGGCAAAAATAATCTGCACCGGCATACCCGGTCGGTTGAGCAGGCTTATCAAGCGCTCAAAATCCCGAAAAACCAGATTGGCGCGCTTGTAGGGGGCGAAACGCCGCGCAAAGCCGATGGTCAGCGCATAGGGGTCCAATAGTACGCCAGAAGCCAGGATCTGCACCGGATGAACTCCGCCGCGCAGCCAGCGCCGACGGGCGCTCTCACGCATGTAGTGAACCAGCTTTCGCTTGAGGTGCCGCCTCACTGTCCAGAGCTGATCGTCCGGGATATTCTGCACCTGCTCCCACAATTCGTGGTCATCGATATGCTCGCGCCAATCCGCCCCCAGGTAGCGGTCGTACAGGTGCCCTAGCCGGCGTGCCAACCAGGTATCGGTGTGGATGCCATTGGTAATGTGCGTGATCGGCACTTCATCCACCCGCCGGTCCGGCCACAAAAAATGCCACATTCTGCGCGTCACCCGCCCATGCAGCTCTGAGACCGCATTATTGGATTGCGAGTGGCGCAGCGCCAGCACCGGCATGCTGAATACATCCCCCCACGAGACGGTAGAACGAGCCAGATCGATGAATTGATCACGCGTCAGATTTAATTCGGGCCAGATATGCGCAAAATATTTGTCTACCAGCCAGAGGGGAAACTCATCGTTTCCGGCTGGCACTGGCGTATGGGTCGTAAAAACATTGGAACCTCGGATAATGTCCGCCGCCTGTTCAAAATCATAACCCGCCTGTACCTTTTCCCGAATTTGCTCCAGGATCAGAAATGCCGCATGGCCTTCGTTCAAATGCCACACGCTGGGATTGTAGCCCAGGACGCGCAATGCCCGCAGGCCGCCAATCCCGAGCAGGATCTCCTGGGAAATGCGTCTCTCCAAATCGCCGCTGTACAGGCGTGCGGACAGCGCCCTGTCGTTAGGTGAGTTCTCGGGGATATCCGTATCCAGCAGGTAAACCGGCACCCGGCCGACGCGAATCTCCCAAATTCGAGCTGTCACCTCTCTCCCCGGCAGCTCCACGGGGACGCTCACGGGTTTACCCTCTGCATCCACTACGGACATGATCGGCAGCTCTTCCAGCGGATGTGTGTCATAGTGGGCTTCTTGCCAGCCATCTTCGGTGATCTGCTGGTTGAAATATCCCTGAGAATAGTAAAGACCAATCCCGATGAAAGGCATACCCAGGTCGCTCGCTTCTTTCACATGGTCGCCAGATAATACGCCCAGACCGCCGGCATAGATCGGGAAAATCTCATGCAGACCGAATTCCATGGAGAAGTAGGCAATTGGGCGGTTTTTAAAATCCGGGTAATTCTGGGTAAACCAGGTGGATTCGGCCTGCATGTAGGTATCGAAGGAGCGCATGATCCGATCATAGAACTCAAGATAATAACGATTATTTGTAGCCGAATTCAAACGCACTCTTTCCACCTGGCGCAGAAACACCACCGGGTTGTATTGGCATTCTTCCCACAGCTCGCGGTCAATGCGTAGATACAGGCGCTGGGAGTCCGGATTCCATGTCCACCACAGGTTATAAGCCAGTTCGCCGAGGCGGTATATGCGTCTGGGCAAGCTGAATTGATTGGGGATCTCCGTTCGAAATGGTTCCATATTCACGCAACATCCTTCTCATCATAGGAATGAATTTGAACCCTCAACGGGAACAGGGGTTCGCCCCGATGGTAAACCGGGGAGAATCTTACCACAGATAATCTCCCCTAAATCAAGCCCACTTGCCATGTCTCTACCCCAGGGTTACAATACCGGGGAGAGTTCACAGCGTAGCGTTATATGAACCAAACCGTGCAGCTCATGGTTACCTGCTTGCTGGATGTACTTTACCCCGAAACGGGGGAAGCAGTCCTGCAGGTATTGGGTAAAATCGGCCTGAAGGTTGAATTCCCCAGCGAGCAGACTTGCTGTGGACAGCCCGCCTTTAACGCCGGGATGCGTTCCCAGGCGCGCCGGATGGCAGAGCATACTATCCGGGTATTTGAAAAATCGGCGGCTCCGCTCGTTATCCCCTCGGGCTCGTGCGCGGCTATGCTCCGCCATGGCTATCGGGAACTTTTTCGCGAAGATCGTGCCTGGCTGGTGAGAGCGGAAAAACTGGCGGACCGCGCTTACGAATTCACTGAGTACCTTGTGGATATTCTCGGTGTGAGCGATGTACACGCCAGCTACACCGGTAAGCTCGCCTACCATGCCTCTTGCCACCTGCTGCGGGATCTGGGTGTGGACCGCCAGCCAAGGGATCTGCTCGCCTCTATCCAGGATGCCGAACTCATCGAACTGACCGGCGCGCAGGAGTGCTGCGGCTTTGGCGGTCTTTTTTCGCTAGAATACCCGGAAATATCCGCTGCTATGCTCCAGCGCAAGATTCTCAATATTCAAGACAGCGGCGCAGACCTGGTCGTATCTTGCGACCTGGGCTGCGTCACCCATATCAACGGGGGCTTACACCGGCAGGGTCAACCGAGCAGGGCAGTCCACATCGCCCACATTCTAGCCTCCAGTGGAAAAAAAAACCCTGAGCTGATCGATTTCCACATCCACCTGAAATGATCTGTATGCCGATCCAGCCTACTTAGACCCTTCACGCTCATGGCCGATCTCATTTATAAACGCATCCAGGCAGCCCTCGACAATCCCGCTCTCCAGGCGGCGCTAGATCTCAACGCCAGTCGCAGCCGGGAAGCCCATCTGGGGGCTTACGCCTCCCTGCCGGAACCCTGGGAAGTCATGCGTCAGCGCGCCCACCAGATGCGCTCGCGGGTGATCGCCGATCTGGACCATTATCTCGAGCAATTCACTGGACGCCTGCAGGCGAATGGCGTCAGGCTGCATTGGGCCCATGGAGCGGGCGATGCCGCCCAGATTGTCCTGGATATCGCTGCGCGTAAAGGGGCAAAGCTGGTGGCAAAATCGAAATCGATGGTCAGCGAAGAAATTGACCTCAATCAGGCGCTGCTATCCCGGGGCATCCAGGTGGTGGAGACAGATCTTGGCGAGTATATCGTCCAGTTGCGTGGAGAACGACCTTCCCACATAATCGCCCCGGCTGTTCATTTACAGCGCGACCAGGTTGGTCGGACGTTTCACCAGAAGCTGGGCACGCCTGAGACCAGCGATGTCGCCGCGCTCACTGCGACAGCGCGACAGGTGTTGAGGCAGGTGTTTTTGGACGCTGATATCGGCATTTCCGGAGTAAATTTCGGCGTGGCCGAGACTGGCACACTGTGCCTAGTGACCAACGAAGGCAACGGGCGCATGGTGACCACCCTCCCCAAAACGCACATTGCCCTGATGGGCATTGAGCGGTTAGTGCCAACGCTCGACGACCTCGCCTTAATGCTCTACCTGCTGCCACGTTCTGCTACCGGTCAAAAAATAACCGTTTACACAAGCCTGATCCATGGGCCGCGCCATCCCTTGGACGACGATGGACCTGAAGAACGGCATTTGATCCTGGTGGATAACGGGCGCCAGGCAATGCGTCGCTCGCCTTTAGCTGAAGCGTTGTTGTGCATTCGCTGCGGCGCATGCCTCAACGCCTGCCCCGTCTTCCAGGAGATTGGCGGGCACGCATATGTGAGCCAACGCGGCGAAAGCAGCCCGTATCCCGGTCCGATAGGCTCTATCGTCTCACCGGGGATATTTGGGCGGGAAGATTTTGGTCACCTGGCGCGCCTCTCCAGCCTGTGTGGGGCTTGCCGGGAAGTCTGCCCGGTGGCGATTGACCTCCCCACCCTGCTGCTGCGCGTTCGAGCCGGGCTGGTGCCAGAGCCCACTCAAGCCCCTCCAAACAGACCAATTCCCCCTAATCCACCCACATCCATCCTGCTGGGAGTGATGCTCTACACCTGGTTAGCCACTTCGCCTGTCAGGTTTGCACGGATGCAAAAATTTGTCGGCTGGGTGGCTCGCTTTTTTCCGCAATGGATGCGCTTGCCAGGCTTCACCGGTTGGGGAAAAAGCAGGGATTTCCCCCGACCAGCAGAAAGTTCATTCAGAGCTAGGTGGCTGAAGCGCCCCGCCGCGAATAGCGGCTCAAGCCCCAACGGGCAGTCAGCCTCAGCCTCCTATCTCTCAAAAAACCACCCCCAACCCCATCTCCGATCCAGCGACGATTCCGTTACCCCATCTGTGACCATGAAACAAAGCTCATTGATCACCCGGTTTCAAAACGAGCTAACCGCTCTAGGCGGCCAGTTTCACCTGTGCACAGCGGAGGACCTGTCTGGGAGGTTGATCGCATTCTTCCAGGGGCGCAGGGTCGCCAGGCTTGCAGCCTGTTCTGAGGATAATTTTCCCCCTGGCTTAATCCAGCGCTTGATCGACGCCCACATCGAGATCCAATATCAACCCGACCCGACCATCTTGGTTGGTCTGACCGGCGCATCCGCCGGGTTAGCGGAGACAGGCAGCCTGCTGATCACCTCCGGTCGCGGCAGAGCGCTCGCCCACTCATTATTGCCCGAAATTCATATGGTCGTTCTGCGAGCCAATGATATCCTTCCCCGCCTGCCTGAGGTTCTCAAGAGCCCTGCCGTGACCGCATCGCGGTCCTCGGTGCTGGTGAGCGGCCCATCGCGCACCGCAGATATCGAGATGACGCTGACTATCGGCGTTCACGGTCCAGGCGAGCTGCACGTTTTTTGTCTTACTGAAAGCGCTGATGATGCGGATTGATTGGCTTTTTTCAACCGCAACACCCCCCTTGCCGTCTTGCAAGCCATTATGCAATATGCTTGACGCTTTATCTAGATTGTGCTAGTATCATTGCAATGCATGCGAGCCAACCCACGCATCTGAAGCCAGGTAGTCCTGGCGAAGCGAATAAACTACCAACAGGCGACTATAACCAAGGAGAATGAAAATGTCAATTAAAAGTTTCCTGGTGTTGTTCATTATGATTTTAATCATCACCAGCCTGGCAGCATGTGAAAGACCGGCTTCGCAAGCTCCTACCGGCGAAACCACTCCCACCACGGGAACGGCGGAGTTCCCGCTCCCAGGAGACACAGATGACGTGATGGGTCAGCTTGAGAGTTTTGCCACCCAGACAGCCATTGCCATGTCGGGTGGCGCGCCGCTGGCCCAACCCACGGCTACCACGGCCTCCCAGGGCGCCGAAGCCAGCCCCGTGCCGGTATCCACCGCCGCCCCGGTGGTCGCCTCTCCCACCTCTGCTGCGTTATCCTATCCCACGCCCACCCCGGGCATTCCCTCCACCTACACCTTGCAAAAAGGCGAACATCCCTACTGCATCGCCCGCAGGTTCAATGTCAATCCTATCGAGATGCTGAATTTGAGCGGGCTCAGTGCCAGCGGCAATTACTCGCCTGGCACCGTCCTGAGAATCCCCCAATCCGGAGGGAAATTCCCTGGCGCCCGGGCGTTAAAACCCCATCCCGAGACCTATACCGTGGGTGCTGGGGACACGATCTACACCATCGCCTGTGAGTTCGGCGATTTGGACCCTAACACTCTGGCGGCCGCTAATGGTCTGAGCGCTCCATACAGGTTGGAGGCGGGCCAGGTGCTGAGAATACCCTAGACGCGCTCGCTCGGATCAAATCCGCGCACGAGACTTGCCTTCCCTGCCCTGATTGCCCGTTGATTCGTCAGGCCTGAATTAGGGCGAATACTGCAACCGGTTCGATCCGGCCGACTGCCGAGAGGTCGAACCGGTTTGTGGTATCTTTAGCCTGGTTGAATAGAAATCGATCAAGGAGAAGCCCGTGGATTTTAAGACGATTGCCACCCAGCAAATTTACCAGGGACGCGTCTTCAGCGTGCGCCAGGATCAGGTGCAAATGCCTGATGGACGATTGGTGCGCCTGGATATTGTCGATCATCCACCCGCGGTCTTGATCGTGCCTGTGGATGAAAACGGCGATATCTGGTTCATCCACCAGTATCGCCACGCCGCAGGTAAAGGGATCATGGAATTACCTGCCGGGGTTATCGAACCGGGTGAATCTGCGGAGAGCTGCGCCCGGCGCGAGATCCGTGAAGAGATCGGTATGTCTGCGCAGGATCTCGACTTGATCGGCGAATTCTTCATGGCGCCCGGCTATACAAGCGAATACCTGTACGTCTTCCTGGCTCGCCGGCTGCAGGCAAGCCCATTACCGGGCGATGAGGATGAATACATCCGCGTGGAGCGCATCCCCGCTAACCGGGCATACCGCATGGCTGAACGCGGTGAGGTTCACGACGCCAAAACACTAGCCGCCTTGCTGTTGGCTAAAAATCGCCTGGATACGGGCTGATCCTACCTGATCCCCGAGTGCAGGGCAACTGGATTATTAATTTTTTTATCCCCAGGCTTATACGTTCAACGACCCCCCAGCCGAGACGGATTGGATTACCCGCAAGGGCTCAATTCGGTGGAATGCGATCTCCCTGGAAGGGGAAATTTCGGCGCTGTCCGGACCTTTTCGAGGTGTCTGCGATGAGCAGTGTGTTCAGCCATTTTTTCGCCCGGGGATCGAAATCACGCCGCCCGCACAGGTCGCAAACCCAGGCTGGAAAATTCGGCACTGAAATTAACTCGGCGTTCAGCCAGGTGAAATAGGTGAGTCGCTGCAGATGCAGCACACCCGTATGGCATTCGGGACAGGGAATGCCTGAAGCTTCTGGATCGTAATTGCGTTTTCTGGCCATACTCGCTTGTATAATTATACGCTAAAATGCCCCAGAAGATAGATGATGATTTTGTAAGCACCTTGATCTCTAATGATTCAGACGCAACAAATTCATACAATAAATAATACAAAATTGCCAAACCAATTTATCTGCCACAGGTCCATTATGGTATATTTTAGGTGTTGGCAGGTATCAATAGCGCTGATCCTGAGTGCGACCACCTGAATGAGGAACTTCCTATGCCATCCAAACATATCCGCAACCAAACGATACCGCTCGATCTGGGTTGGGTGATGCGCGCGCGTGTCAACCGCAGCGCGGTGGAGCGGCGCGTTGCCACCTTACCCACCCGGCGGGCGATTAAAAAAGACTGGCAGGCAGCCTGGCTGCTGCGCGCTGTCACCTGCATCGACCTCACCACCCTCGCCGGCGATGACACTCCGGGCAGGATCAGGCGTTTGTGCGCCAAAGCAAGGCAGCCGGTGCGACCGGACATTCTGACTGCCTTGGAGATCTCCGACCATACTATCCACGTCGGCGCGGTGTGCGTATACCCCAGCCGGGTGAGAGACGCGGTTGAAGCCCTCAGAGGCACAGATATCCCGGTAGCCTCGGTGGCGACGGGTTTTCCAGCCGGACAAACGCCCCTGCCCCAACGCATCGCTGAAATCGAGCAAGCGATCGAGGCTGGTGCAAAAGAGATCGATGTCGTCATCACTCGCACCCATGTTTTAACTGGCAACTGGCAGGCTCTCTACGATGAAATCCGCCAGTTTCGCCAGACATGTGGCGAAGCTGCCCACATGAAGACCATCCTGGCAACGGGCGATCTGGCAACGCTCAAACAAGTTTACCAGGCCAGCCTGGTGGCCATGATGGCTGGCTCGGATTTCATCAAGACCTCGACGGGTAAGGAATCCGTCAATGCCACGCTGGAATTTGGCCTGGTGATGGCCCGTGCAATCCGCGAATTCTGGGAGCGCACCGGCAGCAAGGTCGGCTTCAAGCCAGCCGGGGGCATCAGCCATGCCAAGCAAGTCCTGGCCTGGCAGGCTCTGATGAGAGAAGAGCTGGGGGCCGATTGGCAGATGCCGGAGCTGTTACGCATCGGAGCGAGCGGGTTGTTGACCGACCTGGAGCGCCAGCTCTACCATTACATCACCGGTCGATACGCCGCCCGCCATCATATGCCGATGGGTTAACATCGGACGAGCGATCAAACGGAGCGAGACATGAGCGTATTACAGACCTTCGAACACCTGGATTATGGGCCCGCCCCTGAATCACCCGCCGCGGCCGAAGCCTGGCTGGATGATCATCAGCGCAAGTTCGGGCTCTTTATCAACAACCAGTGGGTGACCCCGCTTGAACCTAAATACTACCCCAGCTACAACCCGGCAACCGGCGAGAAGCTGGCTGACACCGTGCAGGCAGGCCAGGCAGAGGTCGATGCAGCCGTGGCTGCCGCTCGCCAGGCTCTGGATATCTGGGCCAACACTCCGGGACAGGCGCGCGCCCGCTATTTGTATGCCATTGCGCGCAACGTCCAGAAGCATCACCGCCTTTTGGCCGTGCTGGAATCGATGGATAACGGCAAGCCGATCCGCGAATCAAGGGATATCGACGTGCCTCTGCTCGCCCGGCATTTTTACTATTACGCCGGTTGGGCTCAGCTAATGGATACCGAACTGCGAGATTACCAGCCGGTTGGTGTGGTGGGGCAGATCATCCCCTGGAATTTCCCCCTGCTGATGCTGGCCTGGAAAATCGCCCCGGCAATTGCCATGGGAAATACTATCGTGCTCAAGCCTGCCTCCTACACGCGCCTGTCTGCTTTGCTTTTTGCAGAGATCGTGGCTGAAGCCGGCGTGCCCCCTGGCGTGGTGAACATCATCACTGGCAGCAGCCAGGCGGGCACCATGCTCGTCACCCATGCAGATATCGACAAGGTCGCATTCACCGGCTCGACCGAGGTTGGGCGCATCTTGCGCCGTCAGACCGCCGGGTCGGGCAAAAAACTTTCTCTCGAGTTGGGCGGCAAGTCTCCGTTCGTCGTGTTTGAAGACGCCGACCTGGATGGCGCGGTGGAAGGTGTGGTCGATGCGATCTGGTTCAATCAGGGTCAGGTGTGCTGCGCCGGGTCGCGCTTGCTGGTGCAGGAAAACGTCGCCGAGAGCTTCCTCAACAAGCTCAAAAAACGCATGGAGCACCTGCGGGTGGGCGACCCGCTCGACAAATGCATTGACATGGGCGCGATCGTGGACCAATCCCAATGGAATACGATCGACTCTTGGGTCAAGATCGGCATCCGTGAAGGCGGTGAGGTTTTCCAACCGAATATCGATCTCCCCAAGCGCGGCATTTTCTATCCACCTACCCTGATCACCAATCTCGAACCGGCAGCCGAGGCTGTCCAGGAAGAGATTTTTGGGCCGATACTGGTTTCATTAACCTTCCGCTCGCCGTCGGAAGCTATCGAGCTGGCAAATAACACCCGCTACGGCCTGGCTGCCAGCGTCTGGAGCGAAAATATCAACCTCGCCCTGGATGTGGCCAGCAAACTGAAATCCGGTTCAGTGTGGGTCAACTGCACCAATCTCTTCGACGGCGCCTCCGGTTTTGGCGGTTATCGCGAGAGCGGCTTCGGGCGCGAGGGGGGCAAAGAAGGTCTGTTCGAATATTTGCGCACTGCCTGGCAGGAACGCCCACGACCGAAGTTCGATCTGAACGCCGCCAGCGAGCGGAAATCCTCCTGGGGCGCTTATACACCTGCCCGCCCCACCCCTCCTGGAGGCGGTGGCATGGATGATGGCATGGATGGAAGAAAGTCTGCCCGGATTGACCGTACACCGAAAATGTATATCGGTGGCAAGCAGGTGCGCCCGGACGGGCATTACACCCGCGCTGTTTACGGACCCCGCGGGGTGCTGATCGGGCAGGTCGGCGACGGCAATCGCAAGGATATTCGCGACGCGGTTGAAGCCGCCCATGCTGCGCACACCGCCAAACCGGGCTGGGCGATGCGCCACGCCTACAACCGCGCTCAAGTTCTCTATTTTATCGCTGAGAATTTGGATGCTCGCCAGGACGAATTCGCCAAGCGGATTGCCGCCATGACGGGGCGCTCGCACAAGTCCGCCCAACTGGAAGTCCAAGCCGCCATCGAGCGCCTGTTTACCTGGGCTGCCTGGGCCGACAAATACGGCGGCGCATTGCAGGAAACCACCCTGCGCGGGATTACGGTCGCGGTAAACGAGCCGATCGGCGTGATCGGCATTGCCTGCCCGGATG
This sequence comes from Anaerolineales bacterium, assembly GCA_035286585.1. Lineage (GTDB taxonomy): Bacteria > Chloroflexota > Anaerolineae > Anaerolineales > UBA4823 > DSOS01. The sequence continues at coordinate 25,277 of DATEDC010000195.1, read as the reverse complement.
AATACCCGCTTCTGGGATTCGTCTCGCTGATGGCTCCGGCTATCGCTCGCGGCAACACGGTTGTGATCATCCCCAGCCAGAAGCATCCCCTCAGCGGGACGGATTTCTACCAGGTTTTGGACACCTCCGATGTGCCGCCGGGGGTCGTCAATATCGTCACTGGCGATCGCGATCACCTGGTGAAAACCCTGATCCAGCACGAGGATGTGGACGCCGTCTGGTATTTTGGCAGCGCCGAGGGCAGCTATCATGTCGAGTACGAATCCGCCTCCAATATGAAGCGCACCTGGGTCAGTTACGGCATCGAGCGCGATTGGCTCGACCCGTACCAGGGTGCCGGGCACGAATTCCTGCACGAAGCCACCCAGGTGAAGAATATCTGGGTGCCTACGGGAGAGTGACCCGCGCAGCTAGGGGTCGATGGGAAAATGAAATACGATCACGTCGCCATAGCTGGGCGCTTCAAATTGGTACGCCAGGCGGTTGACGAGCACGAAATCGCGGTTATGCATGCTGGGTTCCATGCTGAAACCTTCCACCCGGATGCGCGCCGTTTCGGTGTTAAAGCCCAGAAAGAGCAGGAGCGCTATTGCCTGTGTCTCGATGATGTCCCTCAAGAACCGCGCCAAACCGCTTTTGGCGCGTTGCGGCTCCCCTAATTCCACCTCCTCCCGGTTTTGAATTAATTTATTCCCCGTGTCCTCCATCTGTGATCGTATGGTATATCTCCCTGCTGCCAGACCCGACAGTTTTCGGGATTACCAAAGTGACCATGCTCCTTAATATCAACGCCGGGGGCGCATGACGATGCGGATGGGCGTGCCGATAAATTGGTAGGCTTCCCGGATGCGATTTTCCAGGTAGCGGGTATAGGTGAAATGGCTCAGCTTGGGATCGTTTACGTGCAGCAGGAATGTGGGCGGGTCGTTGCGAACCTGTGTGCCGTAGTAGATCTTCAATTGACGGCCCGCATGGGATGGGGCTGGGTGCAGGCTCTGCGCTCGTTGCAAAATCTGGTTTAACTGCGAGGTGGGCAAGTTAATCAATCGCTCTTCCTGCACCCGCAACGCCATCGGCAGCACCTGTTCGACACGCTGCCCGGTTGTGGCTGAGATAAAAAGCACCGGCACATAACTCATGAAATTGAGCTCCTGGCGCACGCGTTGGGTGAACTCATCCATCGTGTGGGTGTCCTTTTTTATGGCGTCCCACTTATTCACCACCACGACCGCGCTTTTCCAGGCGTCCAGGATATAACCAGCGATGTGGGCATCCTGAGCCGTCAGCCCTGTCGTCGCATCCAGGACCAGCAATGAGACATCAGAGCGTTCGATGGCGCGCATCGCCCGGATCACACTGTATTTCTCCACCCCAGGCTCGATTCGGCCGCGCCGCCGGATTCCCGCAGTGTCGATCAGGGTGACCGGGATGTCATTATAGGTGATCAGAGTATCCACGGCATCGCGGGTCGTTCCCGCGATCGGGCTGACGATAGCCCGCTCCTCGCCCACCAGCCGGTTTAGCAGGCTGGATTTGCCGACATTGGGCTTTCCCACAATCGCTACTTTGACGGAGTCGTCCTCAATCTCTTCTCCAACCCCGGGTAGCATCTCTATCAGGGCATCCAGCATATCTCCGGTGCCCGTGCCGTGCAGGGCGGATATGGGATATGGCTCCCCCATGCCCAGCTCGTAGAACTGATGCGCCTGCTGGCGGCGCGCTTCGCTGTCAGATTTGTTGACCACCAGCAGCACCGGAGGTGCGAGCCTGACCCCCTGTTTCCGCTGGCGGCGGCGCAATATCTGGGCTACCTCGATATCCGCCGGGGTGACCCCGCTCTCGACGTCGGTGATGAACAGCACCGCGTCGGCCTCTTGTATGGCAATCTCGGCTTGAACGCGAATCTGATCGATAAAATCGACCGAACCAACCGAAAGCGGTTTGCGTTTTCCACCCGGGCTCACCTGTGTGGGGTCGATTCCCCCTGTATCGATAATGTCAAAAATCACCCCAGCCCATTCTGACTGGGCTACGAGTCTGTCCCGGGTCGTACCCGGCACATCGTCAACTACCGCCAGCCGCTCTTCAGCCAGGCGGTTGAACAGCGTGCTTTTACCGACATTAGGTCTCCCTACAAGCGCAACGACCGGTCTGGGCACTGCTCCACCTCAAGGTACAGACGTCGCCACGGGTGGAGATGTTGGGGTTGGCGTCGAGGCGATTTGGATCGTCACCTCCACAGTCGGTGTCAAGATCGAGGCTACTCGGACCTGGGCGGGGAGCAAATCCACAACCGGAGCGATCTGGTACACGCCAATTTCCAACCCGGTGAGATTGACGGAGACCCGGATTCCCGCCGGATTTAGATTATTCAAAATTGGAGTCGGGCCAGTCAGCAACAGGTCGACTGTCTCAGGCGAAACGATAGCCTCCAATTCAGGCGGCAGGCCGATCACCTCGACAGGCAAGGAAATAGGCAGGCTGCCTTCCAACGCGGCAATGCTGAACCTGACCAGCACACTCTCCTCGCCCACAAGGGTGACGCCTTCAGGTAGATTCAATGAAGCCCGGATGTCCACATCATCGCTCAACCCATCCAAATTTAGCGGGAGTGTCTCGACGTAACCCGGCAGAGCGTTCACCAGTTGCGGATTGGAGGAAAATACCGTTACATTTGGAGGCGAGATAGAAATATTCGTCAACCAATAGCCCTCAGCCACCTGACCCGTGGTGATGACTTTGACGACTACGTTGCGATACCCACCCAGCAGGTTGATCGGCATCGTTACCGAGACCGTGGCTGGAGTCAGTGTGACCCCGTTGACAATTTCCCCATTTTCGTTGATGGGTTGAATCGACACCAATCTGCGCACCGTATCGTTTGCACCGCTTATATCTAACAAAGCCCGGACGCCTACGACCTGCTTGGCCAGCGATTCGCGCCCAGAAACGCTGACCTGGGCTGGTTCGATGGTTGCTGTACCTCGCCGGTATCCCAGGGCTGGATCGCCGCTGACTCTGAGCTCAACCGAATGCAACTGCGTCAGAGCTGGCTCCAGAGTTAACTCGATCTCATCCGGGTCGCGGTTGACCACGATCACCGGCGCCAGGGCGATTTGGGTTTTAACCTCAACGATATGGTCGCCCTTTCCCAGGCCAGAGAGATCGATCCAGGCTTTCAGCAGCTCGGGGTCAGCCTCGAGCTGATTCCAAATCGATTGCGGGGCATTGAGGATCAAGCGGACCTGACCAGGGATGTTTTTTACCAAAAGCAAACCGGGGTCTTGTCCGATGATTTCAATATCAATTGAGCGTGAATACACCTGCTCGACATTAGGGTCAGTTGAGATGACTGCGGCGACCCAGACAAACACAGCCAAAATGAAAGCTAAGACCAGGGTGCTCAGGTTTCGGCCCAACCAGCGCAGCATCTAATTCTCCTCCTGGCTCGCCTCTCTGGCGCGAGAAAAAAGCCGCTCCAGCATTCCTACCAGGCCTTTTTTTTCTTCCAGAGGCCTGTAAAAAGCCATGAGGATATTCTCTAATCGCTCTGCATCCAGCCGCCGGATCATGCGTCCACCATGCACCACCGATATAAAGCCTGTCTCTTCTGAAACCACAACGGCCACAGCATCAGTGATTTCGGATATTCCCAGGGCTGCCCGGTGGCGCAGGCCCATCTGGCGTTCTGGAGAACGAGTGAGCACGCCACTGGCGGATAGTGGCATGACACAAGCAGCCGCGACCAATCTCTCGCCTGAAATAACCACAGCCCCATCATGTAAGGGGGTATTCGGATAAAACACCTGCAGCAGCAATTCTGGGGTGAGTGAAGCCCCAAGCTTGACGCCTGTCTTGACATATTCGTCCAGGTTGTCCGTTCGTTTCATGACGATTAAAGCGCCGTGCTTCCGGTCAGACAGGCGCGATGTTGCGCTGACTACCGTGGCAATCGCCGGCAGTGTGCTGGATGCAGGCTTGCCAGGCGGCACCAGAGACCCTGCCCGTCCCAGGCGCTCTAAGGTCCGGCGGATCTCCGGCGCAAAGATCACAGGGATAGCCAGGACCAGCGCGGGGAGTGTATTGCGAACCAGCCAGGAAAATGCCGGTAGCACTTCCAAAGAGGTCAACAGGCTGATCAAGACAATCAAAAGCAGAGCCCCACGAATGAGCACCATTGCCTGGGTATCGCGAAGCAAGAGTAAAATACCCCAAAACACCAGGGTAACCAGGATTAAGTCGACCAGGTTCAACCAATCGAGTCGCTGGAAGATAAAATAGACATTGTTGAGTAAACGGTCGAAGAGTTCAGGCACAGTTCAGCCCCCCTACCAACCATACAAAGGTCAGCAGGTGAATAATCGATTGCGAAATTGATTGCATTGTCTTGGACTTAATTATAGTAGGACTTATACCAATTTAACGAGAAAATCCCCTAAACCGGACGTAAAACTCGATCTTTGCGAAGCTGTTTAAAGTACATCACCGCCCCTATCGGCATCGACTCGCTGGCTGCCTCCTGCCAGGCACTCACCTTCAGGCTTTGGAGCGAGCGCTCATGATACCCCAGGCTGTTCAGAATTTCAGCTTGCCGTGGAAATCCGCTGGGTAAGAACAAGAGCGATATCTCGCATTGCAGCTCTCGGGAGGCTCTTTCCACCTCCAGGGTAAGCGCCTGCATGGCTTGATCAAATGGCAAGCCAGGCTCGAGGTAAATATCATCCGTCCGGGCTACCAGGTTCTCCACCTGCCAGCCAGCCAATCCCATCAATCTGCCATCCCGCTTCAACAGCAGGAAAGCCTTGTCTCCGAAAGCTTCCATCACATCCTCGCGGCGCACATCCAGCGCCCCGCTGCTTGCCCGGGAGATGAATGCCGCGATCTCGTCTGCATGGCGGGGACCAGCCCGCCGCACGACCAGTCTGCCTTTTGCCGCCTTTATCTCCTCGGCCGGTTCGACCTGCGCGGCTGGAAAAATCTTCTGCCAGGCGACGACCACTTCCTGCCAGGTATCCTCAAATGTGCCATCATTACGAATGACGACATTCGCCACCCCTATTTTCTCGTCCTGGGGTGATTGCGCGGCGATACGCTGACGCGCGGCTGCTTCGCTCAAATTGCGCTTGCTTATCAGGCGGCTTAGCTGCAAATTGAGGGGGGCGTAAGTCACCCAGATCGTGTCGCACTTGGAGTGCAGTGCCGACTCCAGCAATTTAATCGCTTCCAACACGATCACCTTCTGTCTGGAACGGCGGACCAGCAGATCCACGCCCTGGCCCACCAAGGGGTGGACAACCGCCTCCAGGCGCTTCAGCGCTTCTCGATCCGCGAACACAATGCGCGCCAGCCTGGCGCGATCGATTTGACCGTCTGGGTCCAGTATCCAGGTGCCGAAGATATCCACTACCGGCCGGTATCCCGGCGCGCCTCTAGCAATCGCCCGCCTGCCCAGCGCGTCGGCGTCGATGCCATAGGCGCCCAAATGTTCGAGCATCCGGCGCACGACGCTTTTCCCCGTGGCGATATTGCCTGTCAACCCGATGATATATTTGCCCGGCCAGGCGTTCATGTCTGCCTCCAAAAGCCGACTCGACTGGACACACATCCATTTTAGCCTTGGCAAGGCAGAATGTCAAAGGTGCTCACAAAACCGTAAAGTCCCATAAATCAGTACAATTACAGTGATTGAAAGGTATTTCAAACCAAAGCGCTTCGTTTTCAGTATTACATGTAACCAGGATCCAATAGTCGTCGGCTCAGCTATCCCCGCCAGACAGCCCGATGACCTCATGAGGTAATGTCGTGGAGTTCAAACTCTCAACGGATTTCCAATGATCCCAGATGGAACACCAGGAATAGGTCAGATAAAAGTGGTAAAATCAGTAATCATTATCCCAAATCAACCTCGCACCTGCAGCTTTTTCGAACCACATCCAATATAGCTATACTGATTTATGCTAATGCACCAAGCTGAATCCCTGAGGTAATAGTTGGTTGAGATGTTAGCGAAGAATGGAGCTAATGTTCTAGAAGTCCACAACCTGAAGACTCGCTTTCATACTCATGATGGAACTCTTCATGCAGTAAATGGGGTCAGTTTCGAATTAAAGGAGGGGGAGTTATTGGGCATTGTAGGGGAAAGCGGATGTGGGAAAAGTGTTACCGTAATGTCACTCCTGAAGCTTATACCCATTCCTCCAGGTGAGATTGTGGATGGACGTGCCTTTTTTCATGGACGTGATTTAATCGCCATGAGTGCGAATGAAATTCGCCATGTGAGAGGCCATCAAATCGGTTTCATCTTTCAGGACCCTATGACTTCATTGAATCCAGTGATGACCATTGGTCAGCAAATCATGGAGCCAATTCGCGCCCATTTGGGAAAATCTCGCGACGAAGCCAGAGATGATGCGATAAGATTATTAGGAATGATTGGCATCCCTATGGCTGAGGCGAGGCTTGACGATTACCCACATCAATTCTCTGGTGGAATGCGTCAGCGCGTGATGATCGCCATTGCACTGTCTTGCATCCCTCAGGTTCTTATAGCCGATGAACCCACAACTGCCCTGGATGTAACCATTCAAGCCCAAATTATTGACTTGATAAAACAATTGCGCCGGGAACTAGGTATGTCCATCATCTGGATCACCCATGACCTGGGGATAGTGGCTGGCATTGCAGACAGAGTAATCGTTATGTACGGTGGTTATATCGTCGAACAGGCCCCGGTAAAAGAACTTTATGCTAACCCCAAACACCCTTACACACAGGGATTGCTGGGTTCTTTACCTCGCCTTGAAGAACGGATGGCGGAGCGGTTGACGAATATAAAGGGCCAGCCGCCAAACTTGTTTAGTGAGCCGACCAGCTGCCCATTTGCGCCTCGCTGTCCGTACGTATTCGAGCGTTGCCTGGAAGAAAATCCCGCTTTGTGGCCGATCAGTTCCAATCATAAAGTTGCCTGTTGGTTGGAAATCAAAGAATGAACGGAACATCATGACCAACAACGACGGGGTTTTACTGAAAGTTGAAAACCTGAAGAAATATTTCCCCATTATGCGTGGCTTGATCCGTCGTAAGGTTGGAGATATCAAGGCAGTGGACGGCATCTCATTCGATGTCTACAAAGGAGAAACACTCGGTCTCGTTGGAGAAAGCGGTTGTGGTAAATCAACGACTGGACGTGTGATCTTACAGTTATACCCGGTTACTTCTGGCAAGATTATTTTCAAAGGCAAAGACCTGGCGAAGCTTGATAGCGAAGCGCTACGGAAATTACGTCCCATGATGCAGATGATCTTTCAGGATCCGCACGCTTCACTCAACCCGCGCATGACGGTTGGGAGCATTATTAGCGAGCCCATCATTGAACATGGCGTTTTGCGCGGCAGGAAGTTACAAAAACGTGTCGAGGAATTATTAGAGTTGGTTGGGCTGAGTCCAACCCATGCCAGCCGTTACCCGCACGAGTTCTCTGGTGGGCAACGTCAGCGGATCGGTATCGCCCGCGCTCTCGCACTTAACCCCGAATTTATTGTTTGCGATGAGCCTATTGCAGCATTGGATGTATCTATCCAGGCTCAGGTAGTGAATTTGCTTGAAGATTTACAGGCTGAATTTGGGCTCACCTATCTGTTCATTTCGCATGACCTGAGCATGATCCGTCACATATCTCAACGAGTGGCAGTGATGTACCTGGGGCGTATCGTGGAGTTGGGCAGCCGTAAGAATGTGTATGAAGACCCGCTTCACCCTTATACCCAAGCCTTGCTTTCAGCCGTCCCAACACCTGATCCGGTGATAGAAGAGAGGCGTAACCGGATCATCCTCAAAGGAGACGTTCCCAGCCCTGCAAACCCTCCGCTTGGCTGCCCATTTCATACGCGCTGCCCACTTGCAGTGGATTTATGTCGGCAGGAAGTTCCTGCCTGGAGAGAACTCAGGCCCAGGCATTGGGTTGCCTGTCACCTGGCGGAATAAATATACATGATCGACCGGTATAAATTAAGAATGCCAAAGGAGGTGGTTATTATCCTAAATAATCTATCAACGATCTAGCCCAAAATCGTGTAATCTGTCAATTACAACCCGGAGGAGAGAAAAAATGAAAAGAAATGCTAAGCTATTTGTGGTGCTCGTTCTCGCCACGATCCTGGTCGCTGCCTGCCAGCCCCAGACGATCATCGAAACCCAGGTGGTTGAGAGAGAGGTCATCGTCACGCAAGAAGTGGAAAGAGAGGTGATCGTTACCCAGGAGGTCGAGGTTGAGGTCCCTGGCGGCGCGCGCGGCACGAGCGGCACGGTTACCATCCTGTACTGGCAGGCCATATCGACGTTGAACCCATACCTCTCAGGTGGTACCAAGGATATCCACGGCTCTTCGCTCGTTTTGGAGCCCTTGGCGCGATATGACGAGGCTGGCAATCTGGTGCCCTGGCTGGCAGTGGAGATTCCCACAGTCGATAATGGCGGGGTCGCCGAGGACCTGACCAGCATTACCTGGAAGCTGAAACCAGGCATCCTTTGGTCCGATGGCACACCCTTGACCGCAGAAGACGTCGTTTTCACCGGGGAGTACTGCCTGAACCCGGATATGGGTTGCAATGCTCTGTCTGCGTATTCCGATATAGAAAGCTTTGAAGCGCTCGACGAATCGACCGTCAGAGTTAATTTCACTGTCGCCAAGCCTTTCCCTTACCTGCCCTTCGTTGGCGCACAATATGGAGCGATTCTTCAGAAGGCGCAGTTTGAGAACTGCCAGGGCGCAAAAGCCCAGGAGTGCACAGAGGAGAATTTCGGCCCCATTGGCACCGGTCCCTTCATGGTCAAAGAATTCCGAGCCAATGACGTGGTAATTTACGAGGCCAATCCAAATTACCGCGATCCGAACAAGCCCTTTTTCGCTGAGGTGATCCTCAAAGGCGGTGGCGATGCAGCTTCGGCTGCCAGGGCTGTTTTGGAGACTGGCGAGGCGGACTACGCCTGGAATCTGCAAGTCGAGCCGGAGATCTTGCGGGCAATGGAAGCTGCAGGTAGGGGCAAGGTCGTCAGCGCTTACGGTACCGCTGTAGAGCGTCTGTTGCTTAACTTCACCAACCCCGATCCAGCGTTGGGCGACCTCCGTTCAGTCTATGAAGATGCTGACGGTGATTTCGTCGCGGATAATCCACATCCATTCCTGTCGGATCCCAATGTCCGCAAGGCTCTGTCCTTGGCCATCGACCGCAATATCATCGTCCAGGTGGGTTATGGTGAAGCGGGAACGGCGACCTGTAACGTATTGGCCGCGCCGGCGATTTACGCTTCTACCGCAAACGACGAGTGTCTGATTCAAAACGTCGCTGAAGCGAATCGCCTGCTGGATGAAGCTGGCTGGGTGCGCGGTACGGATGGCATCCGTGCCAAAGACGGCGTCCGTCTTAGCATCCTGTATCAGACCTCCACCAACTCAGTGCGCCAGGGCACCCAGGCGCTGATCAAGCAGATGTGGGAGGCGATTGGCGTGGAGACCGAGCTACGCAATATCGACGCAGCTGTCTTCTTCGGCGGTGATCCGGCCAGCCCGGACACCTACGGAAAGTTCTACGCCGATGTCGAGATGTACACGAATGACTTCCCCGGCACCGACCCGGAAGGATACATGGGCATCTGGACGTGCGATCAAATTTCCGGACCCGCTAATCAATGGATCGGCAACAACGACTCGCGCTGGTGCAGCGCAGAGTACGAAGCGTTGGTAGCCGAGATGGCAGGGACTGCCGCGTTGGAGGAGCGAGCTGAGATTGCGAAGAAGCTGAACGACCTGCTGATGCAAAATTACGTCCTCGTCCCGCTAGTTCACCGTGGTAGTGTCTCGTCCATCAACAATACGCTCCTTGGCGTGCGTTTCAACGTTTGGGATTCGGAACTGTGGAACGTCGCTGACTGGTCACGTGCCAGCCAATAACTTGTAAGCCGCAGGATATGGTGCTGATATAACTCTATGGCACGCATATCACAATGACAAAGCGGTCTGCGGCCGATAATGACCGCAGGCCGCTTTTCATTATTATCATCATACTGAGGGCAAGGTGTGTATGGGAAAATATATCATTCGCCGTTTACTGACTGCCATACCAACACTGCTGGTCATCAGTTTTGTGGTTTTCGCCATCCTCGACCTGGCGCCTAATGATCCCACTGGAAATTTACCCTTAACGATCCCAGCCGAAGTACGTGCCAAAATTCGGGAATCACTCGGCCTTGGAGAGCCCTTCCACGTTCGCTACGTGAAATGGATGCAACAATTTTTTATCAACGAACCACTTAATCTCATCGAAGAGGTTTTTGACGTAAAGATAGGTGACTCGGAAAATCGGCTTCGTGTGCGTTCGTATGCAACCCGCAGCCCGGTGATCGACTTGGTCATCGAACGCACGCCCCAAACTCTTTGGGTCGTTGGTCTATCCTATTTGCTCGCTATTCTCATCGCCATTCCAATCGGAGTCATCTCAGCGGTGAAACAGTATTCCATCTTTGACCAGGTGGGGACGTTTGTCTCCATGGTTGGATTCTCCGTCCCGACTTTCTTTACCGGTCTGGTAGCGATCGTCATTTTCAGTGTCAACCTGGGATGGTTCCCTTCGGTGTATAACACGACCCATAAGGTCACAGACTGGTCTAGTTTTATCGTTCAAGTCAAGCAAAGCATTATGCCGGTGACTGTGCTGGCTTTTTATAGCGCTGCTCAACTGGCCCGCTTTACGCGTTCCTCGATGTTAAATAACCTGAACCTCGACTACGTCCGAACAGCCCGCTCCAAAGGGCTGATCGAGCAGGCGGTGATCGTAGGGCACGTTTTAAGGAACAGCTTAATTCCAGTAGCAACACTGGTTGCCATAGGAATCCCTCAGATATTTGCCGGAGCAATCATCACAGAGCAAATTTTCCGTGTCAATGGATTGGGGGCATTGCTCATCATCGCCATACAGGGTGCAGACATTCCGCTCGTACAGTCCTTGACATTCATATATGCGTTACTGATTGTCTTTTTCAATATCATCGTCGATTTAGTCTACGGCATCCTGGATCCCCGCATCCGCTATGATTGAATCATGGAAATGTCGAGAGAGGTAAATCATGGCTACTGCCTCATCCGTTGTTGAGCTTCCCTTAATACCCGAACACAAACACCGCTCGTTGTGGGGGGACGTCTGGGTTCAATTCCGTAAGCATAACTTAGCCATGTCGGGAGTCGGCATACTGACGATCCTGGTGTTGGGCGTGACACTTGGCCCGCTCATCTACACAGTCGACCCAAAATATATAGATGTAACCGCAGCCAATGCCCATCCCTCTCCCGAACATATATTTGGAACGGATAATCTCGGGCGAGATACCCTGGCGCGCTCCATGGCTGGCGGACGTATCTCGCTTTCTGTCGGTATTACTGCCATGTTAATCGCCATATTTTTCGGCACAATCGTCGGTCTGCTCGCCGGATATTACTCAAGACTCGATGGCCCCTTGATGCGCATCACCGATATGTTCCTGGCCTTACCGCAACTCCCCCTGTTGCTAGTGACAATCTTTTTGATGCGAGATACCTTACGGGCGATTTTCGGACCTGAGTTGGGAATATTTATGTTGATCGTCTTTGTGATTGGCATCTTGAACTGGATGTCCACCGCGCGCGTCGTGCGCGCTGAAGTGTTATCGCTCAAAGAACAGGAATTTATCCTCGCAGCCAGAAGCATAGGTACCCGGAATTACCGCATCCTCATCCGCCACATCTTTCCAAATGTCCTCAGCCCAATTTTGGTATCCGCGACGCTGGGTCTGGCTGGCGCAATTATCAATGAGTCAGCGCTCTCCTTTTTAGGTCTGGGCTTTCCTTCAGATTTTCCCACCTGGGGTCGTTTGCTTTACGATGGCAAGGACTTCCTGACGCTGACGCCCTCGCTCGTACTTTGGCCCGGATTGTTTATCTCTTTAACGGTTCTGAGTGTGAATTTTATTGGCGATGGTTTGCGTGACGCCCTGGATCCGAGGTTACGAGGTCGATAATTATTCCAAATCTATTTAACTTCCGGACAACAAATGTTAGACCGGATAAAGTTGCTGATCGACAATCTGAGCACCTACATTATTTGGTTGGCATTGGCAGTACTGGTCACGCTTACAGGGTTCCAGATACATACTACATTAATCGTTATCGCAGTCTGGGTGGTACAGAATCCAACCCTCCGACCGCCCGGATGGACAACTGGTACGATTTATGGGTTAAGCCGCCTATTATGGCTTATATTGGGTATCATCTGGCTGGGGTGGGTGATGTTCACGGAGGGGTACTTGAGTGAAGGCAAGCGATTGGAGATTTTAAAGAAACGATCACTTCGCCTGCTTCTGATCTCGGTTGCAATTTACACCCTCTGCTATCTGGTTCTGCGCTTGCTGGCTTGACTTCAATATCCCTGTTATTATTGTCCGTGAACCGATCTTAATCGACGCTTTTTGTCCGCTTTATTGTATGACACCTGACACTTTGCCTGGCTTGAAATTCACTGTATACTCGAAGTGTACATCCTTTTGAGAGGCAGGTTGAGACAGGAATCATGGCCCTTAGAACCTGGCAAACCATCAAAGTCCGCTACTGCCATCACGTGGGCGCAGAAGTCGAAATGGAGGCGCTGGTCACCTTCCCGGCAGAAATGCTCCCCGAACAGGCACCCAGGGTGACAGCCCATCGCTGCTCACGGGCGCTCGTTTGCAATCTGGATGGCAGATCCAGTTGCGTTTGGGCAGGCACCAACCCTGCCTACGATCCCTTCTCTGAACCAGCCTGATCAGCCGCATATCAGATCCTCCTTGATTCACCGGGTTGGCGCATAGGATGGCTATGTCCCAACCCGATTTTGCTGCCTGGGGTCATCAGGCAATCACACCCAGCTTCTGTCCAACCCGCGCGAATGCCTCCAGGCCTCGTTCCAGATCCTCTCGCTGGTGGGCCGCTGAGATCATGACCCGGATTCTGGCTTTGCTGCGCGGCACGGTGGGAAAACCGATCGCCATCGCAAAGACATTATTATCAAACAGCTCCTGGCTGAACTGCTGAGCCAGGGGCGCCTCGCCTAGCATGATCGGTGTTATCGGGGTTACGCTCTGCCCAGTATTAAAGCCCAGGCGCTCCATTTCCTGCTTGAAGTAGCGAGTGTTTTCCCACAACCTATCCACCAGCTCAGTGGATTCTTCAAGAATATCGATCGCAGTGAGGCACGCGGCGACATCGGGAACGGTCATGGCTGAGGAGAATAAAAACGGTCGGCCGCGCTGCCTCAACCACTCAATCACCAGCGGGTTGCCGGCGACAACGCCCCCGACAACGCCAAAAGCCTTCGATAAGGTTCCCACCTCCACATCCACTTTGCCATGCAGCCCAAAATGATCCACGATCCCGCGGCCTCCCCTGCCAAGCACACCCTCCCCATGGGCGTCATCCACCATCAGGATGGACTGGAAACGCTGCGTAACTTCATAGATCTTATCTAATGGGGCCACGTCGCCATCCATGCTGAACACCCCATCGGTCACTACCAGGGCGCGCGGGAATTTCGAGCGGTGCTGCTCCAGCGCTCTTTCCAGGTCGGCTGGATCGCAGTGGTTGTAGCGCACGATTTGCGACCCGGAGAGGCGGCTGCCGTCGATGATGCTGGCGTGATTGAACTCATCTGAAAATATTACGTCCGCTTTGCCCACCAGCGCGGGTATCGTCCCCAGGTTGGCGTTGAACCCGGATTGGAATGTGATCGCGGCTTCCACGCCCTTGAAGGTGGCCATGCGCTCCTCGAGCTGCACGTGAAGATACATGGTGCCTGCGATGGTTCTCACCGCTGCCGGGCCGACCCCATACTGATCTACCGCCTGTTTGGCGCTCTGCGCCAGGCGAGGGTGGTTTGCCAATCCCAGGTAATTATTCGAGCAAAAATTGAGCACCTGCCTGCCATCCACACGCAGCCAGGCTCCCTGCGGCGAATCGAGCGTGCGAATCCGGTTGTATAACCCCGCTTCCTTCAAGTTATGCAGTTCTTCAGCTAACCAATGCAATTTATCCGCCATTCTCTGGCTCCTCACTTGCCCGTTTTTGGCTTTCGCTTGCGCCCCAGCCCCAGCAGCCGCCCGAAAATCTCTGATCCGCTCTGGACTTCGGCATAGGCATTCGACATCTCTTCTGCTGCCCAATCGGCTGCCTGGCGCTGCTGCCACCACAAAATTCGACCTGTCCTGGCGCGCTCCAATCGGCCTTCAAGTGCAGCTCCATCCTCATTGTCGATGTCGTTGCGAATCGCCTGTAAGGCAGCGATTAAGCCATCTATTCTGCGGATAATATTCTCTCGGTTCAATAATGCAGTCCTGCTGAGCGCCATGGGATCGCTCATCTGCATGCTTGGGCTGGTCATTTCCGCATAGAATCGCCCGGCTATCTTGCGCCCCTCTCTCCAACCTGGTTGATCGACGGTCGCATTGAGCAGGGCAGCGGATAAAAGTTCAGGCACGGTATGCGTCGCCGCCATCAAACCATCGATTTCGCTCGGATCTGCAAAGAACGGTTCTGCGCCGAGCATCCGAGCCAGGTCAGCGCTCAATTTTATCGCTTCGGGGGCGGTGCGCGGTGGAGCCACAATCGCCAGCATACCTTTGTGGAATAAATCTGCTCGGGCTGCGTCCAGCCCCGAATTCACTCCGTGCAGGTAAGCCGGATTGATCACTGGGGTCAGGCCAACGTAATGCCGCTTTTCCGGCAGCAGCTCTCCAACCCAGGCGGTCACCACTTCCTTGACCGGGGCAGTGTCGAGCAGGACTACATCCTCTTTTAAGTCGGAAGCGATCAATGAGAGGCTCTCCTGGATTTGGTCCATGGGCAAAGACAGAATGACGATATCCGCATTTCGTACCGCAGCAGGCAAATTGAGCGAGACCCGGTCTACGGCACCCAATTTCTGCGCTTTGCGGGCGATGTCCATATCTCGATCATGCCCAACTCGATCGAACATTTCGGCGCGCTGCGCCAACGCCAGGCCGATAGAAGCCCCGATTTGACCCAAACCTACAATCGTGATCTGAATCGCCATGCTCACATCCTCTATTGATAAAACGGTCATTGCGAAGCGGCGTTCTTTGCCGCTGTGGCAATCTCCTGCTTGATCATATGCTTGGCCTACAGAGCGCGAGCAGCATCAACTATCCTGGTCGGCTGCTTGCAGTCGATGCAATAGACCGTTAAACATATCTACTGATTTATCTGTGTTTTGGTTTTGATGCTGGCGAATTAACTCCGCCGCCAGCCGAGAAGCGCCTGCTTGAGCCGCAAGCCGCGCCCCCCACTCAGGATGCCGCTCAGCGATCACAAATACTCGCCGCCACCCCGCTGGCTCACCGCTCCCCCACTGCCTGACCCGCCCGCGGAACAGGGCCTTCGACAACACGATCAAGACCCGCTCCCATACGTGAATGGGATGGAGGGTTTTCCCTACGTCATGCAGAAGGGCTGCGACCATTAAATCCCGATTCTTATCCTCCAGGTTGGTATGCTTGTCCTGCGCCAGTCTCTTGAGAACAGACAGGCTATGGGCTTGCTCGCTGGGCTGCAATTGAAGAAACAAGGTCATTTGTTCTGGAGTCAGGATCGAGAACGCCACCTCGAGATCGCTGCGGGCTGGGCGGGCATACAGGGCGTTCCAAAACTGCCGTACCCGGTGGCTGATCCGCTTGAATATCATCCCACCAACAACCCCATCAGTAGCGCAAGGGGTGGAGAGATAATATAGGGAAGAACTCCGAGGAATACCACCGCCAGCAAGATCAGCGGGCCAAAAGGACGAATGACCTCCAAGGCGCGCCCCCAGGCTGGAGGGAAAAAATAATCGGCGATTTTATCGCCATCCAGGGGTGCGATCGGCAGCAGGTTGAACAGCATCAACAGTAAATTCGTATAGATGAAAACATATAAAAGCTGCGGCAAGGTTGGCAAGAAATGGTCGCTGCTGGTAAATAGGGCAAACTGGGCATCGAAAACCGAGAGCACGTCCAGACGGAAAGGGATGGCTGCCAGGATCGCCAGGAACAAGTTGGACATTGGCCCGGCAATCGACACCCACATCAACGCCGCCGGGGAGCGCTGGCGCAGCGCGTAGGGGTTCACCGGGACCGGTTTAGCCCATCCAAAGCCAGCCACCAGCAGTAACAGCGAGCCGATGGGATCCAGATGCGAGAGCGGATTCAAGGTTAACCGCCCATGCAGGCGCGGGGTATTATCGCCAAAGTAATTTGCGGTCCAGGCATGGGCAAATTCATGCACCGAAAAAGCGGTCACCAGGACAAAGAAGTGCGAAATCAGCGTCGATGGATCTAAATCCAGCATTTATTTTTCCTTTCGGGGCAGATTATACCATCCCGGCCTGTCCTGCATGCCTGCCACAGGATTTCTCATGCCCAACCCCGGTTTATGAGTGTGTGTTCGTGCATTATCCCTAGAATGCCTCGTGTTATAATGCCTCCATGCTCCCAGAGCTGAACTTAGACGACCTGGTGCGATTGCGCAAGCCACATCCATGCGGCAGCTACGAATGGAAAATCGTGCGGTTAGGGGCTGATATTGGCCTGCAGTGTTTGCGCTGCGAACGCCGGGTTCTGCTGACCCGCAGAGAACTTGCCCGCCGGCTCAAAACGCTACTACCGAAAAAAACCGATGCCGAGCCCGCCTCCTGACACTCGAAAAATACTCTTTCTGTTCTCTGATACAGGAGGTGGACACCGCAGCGCAGCCGAGGCGATTATCGAAGCCCTGCATCTGGAATACGGGGATTCGATCCGCACTGAGATGGTGGATATATTTAAAATCGCCCCGGTACCTTTAAATCGCATGCCCGAGTTATATCCCAGCATGGTGCGCCTGCCTCGAGTATGGGGACTGGGATATCACATGAGCAATGGTCGCCGTAGAGTTCGCTTGCTGATGGCAAGCGCCTGGCCTTATGTGCGCCATGCTATTCGCGATTTGGTCTCTCAACACCCCAGCGATATCATCGTTACCCTTCATCCACTGGCTACTGGACCGGTAATCCGGGCTTTGGGTACACCCAGACCGCCGATCATCACGGTGGTGACAGACCTGGTTTCAACTCATGCCTTTTGGTATCATCCGCTTACCGACCTGTGCCTGGTGCCCACTGAGAACGCCCGGCTGCGGGCGCTGCACTACGGACTCAAGCCGGAGATCATCCAGGTCACCGGGCTACCGGTTGCGGATCGTTTTTGCCAGCCTGCCAGAAGCCAGCTCGACCTGAGGTCCCGATATGGATGGCCTGCCGACCGTCGGCTCGTCCTGCTGGTCGGAGGCAGCGAAGGGATGGGTCCAATAGAAAAGACCGCCCTGGCCATCGCCGAGGCTGGCCTGCCCATCGCCCTGATTGTGATCGCAGGGCGCAACCAGGGGCTAAAAACCCGGCTGGAAGCGCGCAAGTGGCCTATCCCCACCTTTATCTATGGCTTCGTGCGTGAGATGCCGGATTTCATGCAAGCCGCCGATGTTCTCGTGACCAAGGCGGGGCCAGGGACGATCAGCGAGGCGCTGAACGCCGGTCTGCCGATGATGCTCTACAGCCACTTGCCTGGTCAGGAAAGCGGCAATGTCTCTTTTATCACTTCTGAGGGGGCAGGCATTTGGGCGCCTCAGGTGAGTGAAATGGTGGCCGCGCTGCGGTTCTGGATTGACCATCCGGACGAACTCGAACAGGCGCGTATCAATTGTCAGCGCCTGGCGCGGCCTCAGGCTGCGCGCCAGATTGCCCGCATTCTGGTTGAAAGAGTGAGGGGTAGATACCCCAAACAGGCAGAACACCTTGAACGCCATCATCAAACGGACTGATATCACGAAGATGTTTGTTGTCCTGCTGGCAGCTTTGGGTGGAGTGATCATCGCCGGTTGCAATTATCCCAGTTCGGCTGGAGATCTGACCCCTGCATTGAACGTCACCCAGGCTTACCAGACGGTCGAAGCGCGCCTGACCGAGTCTTTCAAACTGACTGCCCAGGGCTCGACGACCACCCCCACTGTGCCCGACCAACTCGCCAGCGAGACCCCGGCAACACCGACCCCAACGGGGGGCGTCACCTCCACACCAAATCCACCCCGGTCAACTTCTACTCCGGATAGCCTTTGCGACCAGGCTGCCCCCGGCAATCCGATCGATGTGACCATCCCGGATGATACCGACATGCAGCCTAACCAGCTTTTCACCAAGATCTGGCGCTTGCAAAATGTGGGCACCTGCATCTGGACGAGAAGCTATGCCATCGCTTTCTTCTCGGGAGAGCCAATGGGCGCCCCTGCCAGCGTTCCACTTCCCGGTGAGGTCGCGCCCGGGCAAAGTATTGATATCGCCGTTGATATGATCGCGCCCGCGTCGGCTGGCAAGTACCAGGGAAACTGGAAATTAAGGAACGCCAGCAATGCATTGTTTGGCATTGGTCCCAGCGGAAGCGCTCCATTCTGGGTGCGCATCGTTGTCGTTCAGACTTCTACGCCAACCTCGACCCCGCAAACACCCACCCCCAGCCCGACAGCCACCTCCACTCCTGCTGTTTTGGTCAGCGGACCGATCACTCTGCAGGTCGGCGACAATTTAAACCTGGATACCAACCAGGTCAATAGTGGCGGCGAGGATCTATCTTATACCAACAACGAGCAGGGTCAACATCTCTTATTACCGCTCGGCAATTCGATGGCAGGAATTTACGGCCAGAACCAGCCTTCGTTTACAAATTGCCAAACCGCTAGCTTATCTGCCTCTCCAATCGTCATCGAAGATACGCCGATTGGCAGCTATCTGTGCTATCGGACCGGTCAGGGTCTACCTGGACGAGCGCGCCTGATCAACTTGAACGCGGAAACCTTTTCACTGACACTGGATATCCTTACCTGGCTGATCCCGTGATCCGATCAATCCATGGGCACTTTATACCTGGTCGCAACTCCCATAGGCAATCTTGAGGATATCAGCGCCAGGGCTTTACGCACGCTGAAGCAGGTCCGCCTCATTGCCGCAGAAGATACCCGCCAGACGCGCAAACTGCTCACCCACTATGGCATCCGCGCCCGGCTAACTTCTTACCACGAGCATAATAAGCTGGTTAAATTGGATACCCTGCTCGCCGAGCTGGCTGTGGAGGACATCGCCCTGGTCTCGGAAGCGGGAACGCCAGGGTTGAACGATCCCGGTTATGAATTGGTCAGGGCGGCCATCGAAGCTGGTCACCAGGTGAGCCCCGTGCCGGGACCAAGCGCCCCCATCGCCGCGCTGGTGGCTTCCGGGCTGCCTACCGACGCTTTCCTTTACCTGGGTTACTTGCCGCGCAAATCCGCCGAGCGCCACCAGTTATTGGAAAAAATCGTCGCCTTGCCTTTTACCCTGATATTCTTAGAAACCCCGCATCGTCTGTCGGTCTCCCTGGCAGACCTGGAAATATTTCTCGGGGCGCGGAGAATAGCCGTCGCCCGCGAGCTGACCAAGATCCACGAAGAGATATTTCACGGAACCATCCCTCAAGCCAGGGAGAGATTGGCTCTTCAGGAGCCGCGCGGTGAATTCACCCTGGTGATCGAGGGGAATAGATCAGCCGAGCAGACCTGGTCGCTCGACAGGCTGCAGGCAGCGCTGCAAGCCAGGCTTGCCCGCGGGGAAGCTCCCACCAGGATGGCAGCCGAGGTCGCCGCTCAATCGGGCTGGCCACGTCGTGAAGTTTATAAAATGATCACTGATCTGGAAACGAGGTAGAGACGCGTATGGATTTAAACAACCATTCATCTTTTTCCACCATAGATACCCAAAATATGCTTGCCGAAATCGATAAGCTGCCTCAGCAGTTGGAAACAGCCTGGAATCTCGGCAATAGCCTGCGCCTGCCGGATTGGGACGGCATCCAACGGGTTATCATTTCTGGCATGGGTGGATCTGCCATAGGCGCTGATCTTCTGGCAGCGTACGCGGCCACCATATGCCCGGTTCCCGTTTTCATCTGGCGCGATTATGACCTGCCTGCCTGGGCGCAAGGAGAAATTACCCTGGTCATCGCTTCCTCGCACTCCGGAAACACAGAAGAAACCCTCTCTGCCTTTCACCAGGCCCAAAAGCGTGGCTGCCGCCTACTGGTTGTCAGCACTGGAGGCTGGTTGATAGACGCGGCGCAGGAAATCGGTGCATCTGCCTGGGAATTCGATCACCAGGGACAACCGCGCGCCGCGGTTGGATTCTCGTTCGGGCTGCTGCTAAGCGCCTTTGCCCGCCTTGGGTTGATCCCAGACCCGGGGTCAGAGCTTGAAAAGGCAGTCAATGCGATGCGCTCCCAGCAGGCATACATAAAAGCAGATGTGGCGGTCCATCAAAATCCCGCCAAGCGCATGGCGGGGCAGCTTATGGACCGCCTGGTTGTGGTCATCGGATCGGGTATTCTCGCCCCAGTCGCGCGCAGATGGAAGGGCCAAATCAGCGAGGTTGCGAAGAGCTGGAGCCAGTTCGAGTTCCTGCCAGAAGCCAACCACAATACCCTTGCTGGAATACAGAACCCGGAGGTTGGCCTGAAACGGCTGATGGTGCTTTTTTTGCGCTCGTCATCACTTCACGAGCGCAACCAGCTAAGATCCGAACTCACCCGCAAGATTTTTATGCTCGAGGGAATTTCTACCGACTACATCGACTCCAAGGGTGACACGCCGCTGGAACATATGTGGACCTCGCTGCACTTCGGCGATTACACCGCCTATTATCTCGCCATGGCATATGGGGTCGATCCCACCCCGGTTGAGGCGATTGAAAACTTCAAAAGGGAGTTGATAGCCTTCGCCCCAGATTCAAATAAATTGTAAGATCCCAAAGCCGATCAACGCGCCTATAAGCCCCCCGGCGATCACATCGGACAAATAATGGACCCCCATCGCCACGCGCGCCAGCACCATCAGCGGCGACCATACCAGCAGCGCCAGCGTAAACCAGCCCGGTCCCAATCCTGAAGCCAACACAGCCAGCATCAACGCCCGGGCGGCATGTCCGGAGGGGAACGAATGCGGGTCGGTATTACGGTAGATTGCGCCCCATTTACCCGCCGGTCTGCGCCGCCTGATGGTAAATTTGATCGCCATTACCAGCGCAGCCGTGATCAAGATGCCAAAAGCCAGGATCTTAACGCGCTGCTCCCAGGTTGCATCGCCAAAATACCATGCCAGACCTAGGCCTATCAACCAGAACCAGGAATCTCCGGAGTGCGCCAGCAGTATCGCCAGGCTCCTCAATGTCCCGGGTCGCTCAGCCACCTGCAAGCGGGCAGACAGCCGGGCGTCCAGCTCTAACAATGCCTGCATCCTAGCATACCAATCGTCCGTCCACCCTCGCCGATAACATCCTAACTGGTTGAACTCGCCTCAGCCAGATCCATGCGCAGCAGCTCGAGCTGGTGAGGTTTGTCGATGTCCATCCCTACTTCTGCGAAGGGGCAGATGATCGCCCTGCCGGTAATATTCAGGCGCTTGGCGACCTTTTTAACCGCGTCGTCGATCGTAATGCGGCGGAGCAGCAACAAAAACAGCGTATCAAAACCGATGATCGCCGCTTGTTTCAGCACGTTCTTTCGGGCGCCGATCAGGTGATCCCAAATATCCTCCTCGGATTCAGCCAGGGTGGACCTGATGACATTGATATCCCCTCCGCAAACATCCATGTCTTTCAAATGAGTATAAGAGCGGTTGGAAGAAGGAAACCGTTCCTCCATAACCTCTTTTCTGATCACGCTATAGTAAATATCATCGTCTGTCTGCATGCAGGTAGCCACGATCCAGTCAATCATTTCCGGCTTGACGCTGGGGACATCGGAAGAAACGATCATCACATGCCTGTTATCCGGGTGTAGATCGAGTAGTTTCCGCACACCCGTACGGACGTTATTAAGCATGCCGCCCTGGTTGGGCAAGAAAGCTGCCAGCTTTCGACATTTCAACCCGCTGTCTTCGGGAAGACCAATCACTACGATGTTGCGGATCTTCTCCGCATCGCAAAGCGCGTCCAACACCCATTGGATCATCGGCTTACCAGCCACGTCCAACATGGCCTTGGATTTACCTTGTGTGTATTCGTATAATGGCTCCCCAGGTTGGGGAATGCCCCCCGCGGTGACAATCGCATCCATATACTGACTCCTAAATGGTCAATCCCTGAGAAACCGAGTTTTTCTCCTTTTAGGGCCAATGGCGCCAGGCAAAATACCTCACTTTCACCAATATTGCTCTCTTATTTAGACAAAAAACCCGATCTCTACTCGCTATTCTCATACAATCCGGAATTGCCAGAGTCCAGTCAGCCATCAAATTTTGCATTGGCTGGCCAGATTCTAATTCAACTCTTGTAGCTGCGGCTCGAAACCTAAACGATCGAGCAATTCATTCAGTTCTTCACGGCGCAATGGGCGCCCTTTCCCGGAAATCGCAACCAGGGCGGCTTCCATCATATTCGTGCCGAAGGAGCGCCCTTCCAGGACGGGCGTGGAGGTCACCAGGTACTTAACCCCTGCCTGGCGGAACATTTCCACATCGGCTGGAGTAGTGGTGTTGGTGGCGATCACTTTATCGGGCAGGCTGTCTGGCGCGTGGCGTTTTATGTAATGGCAGTCGCCTGCGATGACGCTGCCCCAGCGGTAGTATTTTTCCCATTTGGGGATGCGTTCTTCTTGCTTCTCGCCTGTAGGGTATACCCACGCGAATGGCAGCCTGCCGGCGACAGGCATGAGAATTGCCGCCAGCCTTTTCAAGTCATTCATACTGCGCAGCGCCAGCGGAATGCCCAGACCAAACATCAAATCGCCAAAAATGCATTCGTAACCCGCCTCGACAAATGACCTGGTCATTCCCCAGCGGTCCACGCCGAGTGTGATGAATGCTTTCTTACCCTGTTCCTGGATGTGTGCTCCGATTTTCGCCTCGATGAACGGCCCTAGACGATTCTCCAGCGTATTCTTCAAACCAGCCCCATCGACGACCGGCGTTTCCTTTACGAAACGCACCATCGACTGGACGGAATATAACGGGTACCAGCGATCTTCCACCATCACGCCCAGGTCAGCTCCTCCCACCCCAAAAGCGTCCACCTTGCCATCCAGTTCCTTATACAGCAGGGCAGCCTTTTCCATATCGCCGTCAGTACCGATCCGTTCGATCTGTATTTTCTCACCCAGCAACTCGATTTCAACCGCTTTATCCCGCTTAGACGAACCGATGCTGATACTGACCGCGCGTTTCATGGCTTGTCTCCTGGTACGAAGGCAGCTATCTGAATTTAAGCAGGAGACCTGACGGGTTTCAAAATCTCGCCGGATGATTGCGGCTATATCGGGTACGCTCGAGCATGCAAACCATCAATAAGATAAAAACCTGTCAGGTCATGCAAAGTATATCAAACCTGCCGATTTCAGTATACTCCCAAGCTTTAATGTGGTCAACATGAGGTTAAGCTCTTCGCTGCAAAACGCCCCGCAGGTTCCCCGCTTTCCGAAAGGTAAGTTCCTCGCGTTTGGCGGCGCTTCGGCGGTATAAAACATCGCATAATATGCCCGCCCGATAGACTATAACTCATCCATCCGATTTACCATTATCGCTGGTAACAGCGATAACCCTCATTCGTTAAACACAATGACGATGGTAGAATTCGCAGCTTGAGCAGAGATCTACGCAAGAGGGCGCCGCCGGGCATCACTACGCCTGTCGTATAGTAATCAAGGGCATATCTTAACGAAGGTTTAATTCCTGAATGATATAATTTTGAACCGTAAGAGCTCTGCAATTACCATAACTTAGGAGAGGGCTTGATGAATCTTCCCCGGAACGCGTACTTTCGAGGCGAGTTCGTTCCTTATGAGCAGGCAAAGGTTAGCGTTCTCACTCACGCGCTGAACTATGGCACAGCCGTCTTCGCAGGAATGCGCGGTTATTGGAACGCCGAAGAAGAACAATTATTCGTCTTTCGACCCATTGACCACTTCCGGCGCTTTCTTAATTCTGCAAAAATCATGTTGATTGACCTGGGAGAGACACCAGAGATTCTCACCCAAACGACCCTCGAGCTGCTGCGTTTGGAAAATTACCGCCGGGATGTATATATCCGACCGCTGGCTTACAAAGCTGATGAGATTATCGGTGTTAAGCTTCACGACCTGGCAGACGAATTGTCGATCGTCGCCTTACCCTTCGATCGCTATGTCTCCAACGACACCAACGCCCACGTTACCTTTTCCTCATGGCGGCGCGTGGATGACAATGCCATACCCGCCCGAGGCAAAGTCAGCGGGGCGTATGCCAACTCCGCGCTGATCAAGACGGATGCTGTCCGCGCCGGTTTTGACGAAGCCTTGGTGCTGACCCAAGAAGGTCACGTATCGGAAGGCAGTGCGATGAACATCTTCATGCTGCGCAACGGCAAAGCAGTGACGCCTCCGGTTACCGAGAACATACTAGAAGGCATCACCCGCCGGACGGTAATTGAGCTTTTGCAGGCAGAACTCGGCGTGCCGGTGATCGAGCGACCTATCGACCGGACGGAAATTTACCTGTGTGATGAATTCTTTATGACCGGAACTGCCGCCCAGGTCACCGCGGTGACGAAAGTGGATCATCGGCCCATTGGCTCAGGTGAAATAGGGCCGATCACCGCTCGGTTGCGCAGCGTTTTTGATGACGCCGTCCGGGGGCGCTTGCAAAAATACCGCCATTGGAACGTGCCGGTATATGAACACATCCCCCTGGATAGCCATCCATCCAAAATCAGCCAGGGGGTGACTCAAGCGTAATTCCCCTGGCTGTCTCCAGCGAGAGGATCTCGCCAGACACTCCGCCCCCAGCCGTGATCCTCAACAGGCCAACGCTGGGGGTATTTTTCTCGCCCTCCGGGCAGTGAGGCGAGCCCGGATTGAACAACAGGCGCCCATCGACCCAGCGGTTATAAGGCCGGTGCGTATGCCCGAATACGATCACGTCCACATCGAAAAATTCAGCCAACAGGTGAGGCTCAAAAAGCTCCAGCCGGTAACCACGGAGGATATAATCCATCCGGTTGATCAGATATTTCCACCACGGACCATGCCCATGACTCAGCGCCACTTTGATCTCGCCAAAAGATAGCCGCATGGCAAATGGCAGGTGGCGTAGGGCTACCCAATCACGATTGCCGCGCACTGCATGCACGGGGGCAATCTGGCTGATC
>DATEDC010000194.1:0-2671 GCA_035286585.1 Anaerolineales bacterium | reverse complement strand
GCGAGGCCGTGTTCGGCGGCAGCCGCGAAAACGGCGTCCATATCCAGGTCGGCCGGCTCGCGATCCGGGATAAGCCGCCCAGTAGGGTGACCGATGGCATCCACGTGGGGGTTGCGGATGGCGTCCAGCAGCCTGGTGGTCACTTTATCCCGTGGCTGGCGCAGCCCGGTGTGCAAAGAGGCGAAAACGATATCCAGTCTGGCAAGCACTTCGTCGGGATAATCCAGCGAGCCATCCGCCCGGATCTCCACCTCGGCGCCCTGCAGCAGGCGGAGGCGCTCGCCGAACTCGGCCTGGACGCCATCGATTTCAACTCGCTGAGCGGCCAAATCCTCGGGGCTCAGACCGCCGGCGACGCCCAGGCTTTGGGAGTGATCGGTGATCGCCAGGACCTTCAAACCGCGCCGCAGGGCAGCCTCGGCCATTTCTTTCACCGAGAGCTTCCCGTCGCTCCAGGTGGTGTGCACGTGCAGGTCGGCCTGGATATCCACTAGCTGGATCAAAGCCGGCAGCTCGCCCGCCCGGGCAGCCTGCACCTCGCCGCGGTCCTCGCGCAGCTCGGGGGGGATCCAGGGCAGTCCCAGCTCGGCGTAGACCTGCTCCTCGCTGGCGCAGAGGATCTCGGAGCCATCCTTACGGGTCAGGGCATGCTCGGAGAGGGATAGACCCTGTTTCAAGGCCAGCTCGCGCAGGCGCACGTTGTGCTCCTTGGAGCCGGTAGCGTACTGCAGGGCGGTGCCGAAGCGCTCGGGGGGATGGACCCACAACTGGGCGCGCAAGCCATGGTTGAATTCCACGCTGGACTTGGTCTCGCCGTGACCCAGCACGCGGGCCACATCCGGGCGTCCGACGAAAGCCGCCATCACGGGGGAGGAGTCCTGCGCGGCGACGAGGATATCCAGATCGCCAACGGTGGCGCGCATGCGCCTCAGGCTGCCGGCGGGCTCGACCGCCGCCACGCCAGGGACGGTGCGCAGAAACGCACACAGTTCCTGGGCAGAAGGCCAGGCGCGCCCAAGGGGAATGCGGCTGGTCCGGCGCGCCATGGCTTCGATCCCGGCCAGGATGCGGGATTCGGATTTCTCGCCCATACCCGGCAGGGAGCGCAGTTTTCCGTCCCGGGCTGCGGCTTCCAGTTCTTCCAGCCCCGTTATCCCCAGCTCACGCCAGAACAGGAGGATCTTTTTGGGGCCCAGGTCGGGCACTTGCAGCAGTTGGGCCAGGCTCTCGGGCACCTCTTTTTTGAGCTTCTCCAGGAATTCCAACTCCCCCGTCGAGAGCAGCTCGTCGATTTTCTCGGAGATCGCCTTGCCCACACCGGGTATTTCGGTCAGCTTTCCTTCTCGCCAGACCTCGTTGACATCCCGCCCGTAATTGACCAACGCGTCGGCGGCCTTGCGGTATGCCAGGATCTTGTAGATCACTTCCCCCTTGATCTCGAGCAGATCCCCGATCAGGTTGAATATTTCGGCGAGCTGATGATTGGAGAGTTTTCCGGTCGGCATGGGTCGAATGATAACATCAATCGGAGGGTTTCGTAAACAAAGGAATGTGGGACATCGTATCATAGGAAGTCATGCCACGTGCACGTCTGGCGAGAGTCGGGAGTTTTTTATCTGTGGTTGTTGCATATCGGGTAAAATTATCCGTTCAACGTTGGAGCTATCACGGCATTTGAACCTGGATAACAAACAAAATCGGTGCATCACGCAGGACAATTACAGCACATCATTGGTCAGATTGTAGTGAACATTATGGAAAATGGTCAGATCAAAGCCACAGAGGAGGAAACTTATGAAAGCGATTATCTACACTCAATATGGACCAGCGGATGTTCTCCAGCTCGCAGAGGTCGAAAAACCTACCCCGAAGGAAAACCAAGTCCTGATCAAAGTGCACGCCGCGTCGATCAATGCGGGTGATTACCGAGTGAGAGGAGGCAAACCTTTCCTGCTTCGCCTGATGATTGGGGGCTGCTAAAACCAAAAAACCCGCGCCTCGGAAGTGACGTGGCGGGGCGGGTCGAGGCGGTCGGCGAAAACGTAAAGCAGTTTCGGCCAGGGGATGAGGTATTCGGATGTGCAAATGGCGCTTTCGCCGAGTATGTCCTTGCCAGAGAAGCTTATCTGGCGTTAAAGCCGGCCAACAAATCCTTCGAGGAAGCAGCAGCAGTGCCTGTGGCAGCGCTCACCGCTCTGCAGGGTATCCGCTACGCTGGAGGCATCCAGCCCGGGCAAAAGGTCTTGATCCAGGGCGCCTCGGGCGGTGTGGGTACTTTTGCGCTACAGCTTGCCAAATCGTTCGGGGCTGAAGTGACCGCCGTGTGCAGCCCGAGGAATCTGGACATGGCGCGCTCCATCGGGGCAGACCACATCATCGACTGCAGCCGGGAGGATTTCACCCGCAACAGGCAGCGCTACGACCTGATTTTTGCCGCTAACGGTTACCACTCGCTTTCTGCTTATAAGCGTGCGCTGAGCCCCCAGGGGATATACGTCTGCGCCGGAGGCACCCTGCCTCAAATTTTCTAGGCCATGCTGCTGGGATCTTTGCTGTCAAGGAACGGGGATAAGAAAATGGGTAGCATGGGGATTGCGAAAGTAAACCATGAGGATTTGGTTGCCCTGGGGGAGCTGCTGAAAGCCGGCAAAATCGTCCCTGTCATCGATCG
>DATEDC010000193.1:0-17893 GCA_035286585.1 Anaerolineales bacterium | reverse complement strand
TAACGATGGGACATCGAGGCTCCGCGGGCTAGGCCGGGCTGGTTTCCGGCGGTGCAGGCGGCTGGACCGACGGCGTAGCCGACGGCGTAGCCGACGTCGGCGCCGCTGGCGTAGCCGACGGCGAAGCCGACGGCGTAGCCGAGAGCATCGCCAGGATGCGCTGCAAATCTTCGGCTTTCCCCTCGAACTCGACCTCTTGCCCGCCCACTTTGCCCTTGAACTTCACCGAGCGCCCCTGACCGCGCAGCGCCCACGCCTGGCTGAATTCGACGAGCTTGGGCAGCAGGCTGGGCAGCACGGCCACAGCCAGCGCACCCAGCGTCACCGCTTCGGCGGATTTGGTGCCCGCCGGGGCCGGGCCGGAACGCACCAGGTCGACCGAATCGACCGGCCCTTCGCTCAGCTCATCCAGGAGCTGCCTGGCAAGGCTGTCCAGCAATTCATCGTCACGCTCCTCTAGCTCGATCTGGACCGTGACGGACAAGGGCTGCATGCTTTCCATGAGGAGACTCCAATATTTCTTGCTAATAAGACCCAAGTTACACGAATAGCGATAGTGTACATTAAAAATGGGGAATTAGCAACACCTGCGGGGCACCCCCGGGGGGCTGTGGATGTTGCATAAAACATGGATATGGTATAAAGTAGGATAGGTGAGAGGGATTCTGTGCACACAGAAACCAATCTGTGCATAAATTCCACCATCGTCCCGTCATTATATTGTGAGAGGAGACTTCCATGGAATCACAATACAGGCCGACCCGAGTTAAAGTGGACACTGGCGCGGGGATCTTCTGGTTTATCGGCTGGTTATTCACCATCGCCTTTGCCAAATTGATCTGGTGGCAGGCGCTCTTGGGGTTGGTGATCTGGCCGTATTACCTTGGGTTGGCGGTCAGGTAAGCTGGGAGCGAGGCTTTTCCTTCCAGGCAACGGTTTTTCGAAATAGCAGAAAGAAATATGGACCAACTACGCGGTTTTTACTACCAGGCCGACGACAGAATTACAACTTTTATGCGCCATTACGGCATACTTTTTCTCAGAATCAGCCTGGGCGTTGTATTCTTCTGGTTTGGCTTGCTGAAATTTTTTCCGGGTCTCAGCCCTGCCGACCAAATCGCCACCCGAACGATCGCGAAGCTGACTTTCGGACTGCTCCAGCCCGGCGTCTCTATCATTGTCCTGGCTTTTTGGGAGACCATCATCGGCCTGGGCTTGATCACCGGCAAGCTGTTGCGGATCATTTTGCTGCTCCTGTTCGCCCAAATGCTGGGCACCCTGACGCCGCTGTTCTTGTTTCCAAGCGAAACGTTCACCCACGTCCCTTATGCGCCGACGTTAGAAGGCCAATATATTATCAAAAACCTGGTCTTGATCAGCGCCGGCCTGGTGGTCGGGGCGACCGTGCGCGGCGGGCGGATCGTGGAAGCCAAGCACAAACGCTGAAATGATTGGCGTTTCGAGTTCAGCGAAGCCCAGGACTGCCCCCTACCATTGTTGAGTAGGCAAACAAGACCTGCGTTCAAAAAAGGCTATCCGCCGATAACTTTGTGTTTGAGGATACGTCGTCTAGGGAGCGCATCACGAACAAGGCTGAACTGCAGGAGTATTTCACACGGTTATTTTCCATGCCGGGAGTCTCTTTCTCCGAAGTTTCTTTCTTTAGAGTGGGTGATCGGGGTGCGGGCGAGTGGACCTGGGGTGGGAAATCCCTCCAGAGCGGCACGGATTTTGCGATCCGAGGCGCCTCCCTGTTCTCCTTAGAGGGTGAAAGCATCAAAGCAGAAACGATCCACTATGACCCCAGAGAGGCTTATAAATAAAGACGATCTGTACTAACCGCTCCCAAATTGATGGAGCTTGCCGGAGTTTATCATGACAGCGTGGAAGGACAAGCTGAAGGTCGATCCAACGGACTGGCTGTTAGAGCCAGAAAATTCCCCGGTCCGATACTGGTCACTGGTCGATATTCTCGAGCGCGCCAGCGATGACCCGGAGGTACTGGCAGCCAAGGCGGGAATCCCATCCTACCCTCCTGTTGCCAATTTACTCGCGACCCAGAAGCCAGTGCATCCAGAATCAGACGAGGGGCATTGGGGTTCGCCAGATTTCTACCTGCCCCGGACGAGCACCGGGACCTTCTGGGTGTTGACCGTGCTGGGTGACCTGGGACTCACTGCTGAAAACCAACTCATAAACAGGGCGTGCAACTTTATGTTTGCCCACCAGCGGGAGAATGGGGTATTTTGTCGCCGCCGGCGAGTTTCGGGTCAGGGGTGGGTGTGGGAGGAGGGCGATGTTCCGTGTACCCAGGCGCGCACCCTGCGCTTTTTGATTCAATTCGGCTACGGTGAAGATGAGCGCGTGCGAAAGGGCATCAACTGGTTGTTCTCAAGCCAACGCGAGGACGGGATGTGGTTCTGTCGCGGTGAAAGGGGCAACGGTTGCCTGCGAGCCACCCTGGATGCCCTGAGAGTAGCCGCTCTCGATCCT
This sequence comes from Anaerolineales bacterium, assembly GCA_035286585.1. Classification (GTDB taxonomy): domain Bacteria; phylum Chloroflexota; class Anaerolineae; order Anaerolineales; family UBA4823; genus DSOS01. Next base: position 15,400 of record DATEDC010000193.1, on the reverse strand, counting down.
CAGCTTGCGTCTCAGCCAGTGATCGCCCAGGCTGCCAAGGCTGTCTGCGACTTATTGATGGCGCCGCGCATGAGCCGCTATCACGTGGGCGAAGCCTGGGGCACGTGGACGAAGCTTAAATACCCGTACTTTGGGTTCAGCCTCCTCAGCGCGCTGGATACGCTGGCGCGGCTTGACTTTACGCCCGAAAAGCCCAAGATTGCCGCGGCAGTAGAATACCTGATCAGCAGACAGGGACCAGATGGGACCTGGACCCTGGATGAGCGCTGGCCCAACCTGCCCATCGACTTCGGTCAGCCCAACCAGCCCAACAAGTGGCTGACCCTGGACGCACTGCGTGCGGTCAAGCGACTGTACCGCGAAAATTGATCAAGAAGATTAGAGAGATTTCCTTTGGAGGTGCTGCATGTCTGGACCTGGGAGGCGAACGCATCGACCACCTGGGAGGCGCGATGTCTGCCGGAGCTAACCTCATGGGCGGATTGACCAGGCCACCTCGACGCAGATATCCAGGGATAGGGTTGCCATGGTCAGCATTCGCACGGTCGCGCCAGAGGAGTATGGAAGGGTAGAAGCCTTCTACCGCCGCAATGATTATTCCCAGCCAATCGACCACTCTGATGTCCTGATTGTGGCAGAGGCAGGGAGCCAGATCTGCGGAGCGATCAGGTTAGTCCATGAGCAGGGAGCGACTATCCTGCGCGGCATGCGCGTCGCCGAAGCATGGCGGGGAAAGGGCGTGGGCAGGCTGATTCTCGAGCGCGTGGACTCGACGCTTGGAAACAGGCAGTGCTTCTGCATTCCCTACCGGCATTTGGGCGCATTCTACGCTGCGATTGGCTTTGTAGAGATCGAACCCACGGCGGCGCCCGAGTTCCTGGCGAGTCGCTGCGCCAGGTACAGAGAGCGCCTGGACCTGGATGTTATCATCATGGTCAGAGCTCCCGATGATCGACATCCAGTCAGCAGCGCGTCGGGCGCAAGCACTCGCACTCAAGAGGAGTAGAAGCGGATGGAGGCTGACGAACTGGATTTCCAGAAAATCTACGCTACTTACCAGCCGCGCATACTGCGCTACCTGGCGCGTTTGGTGGGCGAGAATGAGGTAGAAGACCTTGCCCAAGAGGTTTTTGTAAAGGTCAGTCATGGGTTGAAGTCTTATCGGGGCGAGGCTCAGCTTTCTACCTGGGTTTATCGAATCGCCACGAACGCCGCCATCGATAGAATTCGGGCTGCGTCTTTTCGCCAGGATTCCAGACTCGATTGGCTAGATGACTTAAACGAAACCGAGGACACTGACCTGTGGCCCGGCTGATGTATTCTTGCGACCACTGGGGCTGAAAGGGCGCGACTAAAGTAGGTCACGGAGCTGGCGGTAACCGATGAGGTGGATACCTTCACTCTTGATAAAGTCGCGCAGTTCCTGGCGCATGAAGGTCGCGTAATTCGCCACCCGGCTGGGCCAATCGGGGGCGATGGCGCGCAGCTCGGGCGTGTCGATGGAAGGGTGGATAATGAAGTGGGTCAGCCCGGGCGGCAGCTCGGCGAGCATCTTTTTCGCCAGCTCGAGCTGCCCATCCGGCTGTTCGAGCGGCAGCCCGGTGATCAGGTCCACCAGCGGAAAGCCCTGCTCCTCCAATTGAGCGGTAAATGCCTCCAGGAAAGCCGAGGTTTCAGCGTCCATGCCGAGGGACTGGAACACGGCCGCATCCCCGCGCGGGGTCATGGGCGGGACCCGGAAACGGCTGGCAAGGCGGATATAGGCCGAGATGAACCTGGGATGCGCCACCGCGCCCATGTGGGTGTCAATGTGGGTGGGGTCCAGGCCAAAGGCCAGGGCGCGCTCGACCTGGGCGAGCAACTCGGCCTCAGCCTCCGCCGGGTCGGCCTGGGCCTGGATTTCGGTCTCAGTGCGTGGGAAGAAGCCCTGCTCGTCCACCAGGCTGGAGCCGCTAACGGCGGCGGTCAGCGGGCGCCAGCGGTAGAGATCCCACTCGCTGGTCAGGACGAGATGCACGCCCAGGTCCATGTGCGGGTTCTGGCGGTACATCGCCGCTGCGGCCGGGAACCAGGGGCACGGCACCATGACTGAGCCGGAGGTGAGCGCCTCATTCTCCCACAGGTCTTGAAACGCCTGCAGGGAAGCCTGGCACATGCCGATATCATCGGCGTGGATGATCGCCAGGCGGTCGGTGGGGGAGAAACCGAGTTTTACCAGTACGGGGTTGGGGTTCACGGGTTTCCCTCAGGGGCCATATGGTTGAAATATCCTGTGTCCCGATTTTTAATACGCCGCCGGGAGAAAGTTGTGGTGACGGCTGGGGTGGTAGTCAATGGTCGGTTCACACTCGCAAGGGTCGGCGTGAACAGTGACTTCGCCCAAGGCAGGCAGGGCGTGAAACAACCGGTGGCGCACTTCCTCGATGACAAAATGGCTTTGCAGAGTGGGTTGCTGGCAATCTACGGTGACATGCAACTCGCCCCACAGGCGGTGTCCCACCCAGCGTATGGCCGCGCTATGGACATCCATCACACCCGGGACATGGGAAGCGGTATGCTTAAGCTCCTCGTAAATGCCAGGGTCAACAGCATCCATCATGCGGTGCCAGATATCCCGGGCAGAGTTCCAGACGATCCCCAGGATGGCCACTCCGATCAGCATGCCAATGAGGGAATCTAGGAGCGGGAAGCCCAGCCAGACACCCAGTGCGCCAAACAGCACTGCCAGGGAGGTCAGGCCATCCGTGCGAGCGTGATAACCATCGGCGACCAGAGCGGCGGAGCCGATCTCTTTGCCAACCCGGATGCGGAAGATCGCCACCAGCTCGTTGCCGATGAAACCCAGCACGGCTGCCACAGCCACCCAACCCAGGTTTGTGACGGGTTGAGGGTAGATGATCTTATAAACAGACTGGTAGATGGCCTCGCCTGCGCTGAAGGCGATCATCACAACGATGATTACCCCAGCGAAGTCTTCAGCGCGCCCGTAGCCATAGGTGTAGCGCTTATTGCGCCCCCGGCGCGAGAGCCAAAAAGCCAGCCCAAGCGGGATGGCGGTCAGCGCATCGGAGAAGTTGTGGATGGTGTCTGCCAGCAGGGCAACGCTACCGCTGATGAAAACGATAACCAGTTGAATAAGCGCCGTGAGCAGCAGGGCAAAAAGGGAAATCTTCAACGCCTGCATGCCGCGGTCGGTAGCCAAGTTGGGGTCAAGCGCTGCGGCCTGGTAGGAATGTCTGTGGGGGATGAAGAGGCGCCGCAACCAGACGATTAATGGGTTGCTGGCAGACTGGCGATGGTGGTCATGTTGGTGATCATGTTCATGATCGTGGTTATGGCGCTCACCAAGATTATGAGCGTGTGGGTGTTCGTGACCGGCAGCGGAATGCTGGCGCTTATGGTCTGGTGATGGCTCTGGATGAAACCTCATTGTTTTTTATTCCCTTCAGAGAGGTGTTTTGTAATTCATGGTGTTACTGAATGCTTGCATCGGATGACCCTCTATCAGTGCAACATGCTCTGCAACCAGACTCAATCCCAGAATTGGGGCAGGTGTTCCCGATAAACCAGCAGATAGTCATCCAGGATGTGCCTGGCAATCTCGGCGTTGCTGATCACCGGGTCGAGCAAGAGGCACTGCAAGGCTTTCTGGCGAGAGCCTTCGACAGCCGCCTCCACGCACAAGCGGACGACGGCCACTTCGCGGCGGCACAGCTCAGCGATCGGCTCCGGCAGCGGGCCGACGTGGACAGGGTGGACTCCAAAGCCATCCACGTAAGCGGGCGTTTCCACAATCGCCGCCTCAGGCAGGTTGGAGATCTGCCCCACGTTGGGCAGGTTGGCAGCCAGGTGATAATGACCGCCAGCGCAGGCCATGTTTTCGATCATCTCCAGCGCGCCCTCGGAATCGGTTTCCAGCAAACCCTCAATGCTCATCCCGCCGCCCGCCATGGCTTCCATAGTCTGCAAGCTGAAGTCGCGCAGCCCGGCCCATAAATCCCAATCGTACAGGCGCAGGTTGTATTTCTCCCACGGGCGGGTGAGGGGGTCGGAAACCCAGGGCAGGTATTCGCACAGGTGGGTATCACCTGGGACGGGGAAGAGACCAAAGTCGGCAAAGACGCGGCGGGTGAGCGGCTCAAGGCCTGGAGGCAGGCTCGCCAGGCGCTGGCGGAAGAGCGGATACAGGTCTTCACCCGTACGCTTATCGCGAATGGAGAGGATCCAGGTGAAATGGTTGAGCCCTGCGGCGAGGATATCCAGGCGCTCTTTTGCTGCCCGGGTGAGCGGGAGGCGCAGTTGAATCTGGAGCGGCTCGGCGTGCATCCCGGTGATGCCCTCCGGCACATCGATCCCCAGGTCGGCTGCCAGCGCAAGGGCGACCATGGTAAAAGCGATGCGCACCTGGTGGCAAAGTCCGAGGACCTTGATCCGGCTGTGGCGGCTGACCGCGTCGCAGATGCGCACCATCGGGTTGGTGAAATTGATCAGCCAGGCCTCAGGGCAGGCTTGCTCCATGTCACGGACGATTTCCATCACCGGGCCGATGTTGCGCATGGCGTGGGCAAAACCGCCCGGCCCGCCGTTTTCGGCGTACGGCTGGCGCACGCCGTATTTGAGGGGGATCTCGAAATCCGAGCGCCACAACGCTTCGCGCGGGCCGACTTCGATGGCCGAGACCACGAAATCGCTGTCCGGTAAGGCCTCGGCGTGATAGGTATGGGCGCTGAGGGTGAAGCCGGCACCCCACTCGCGGTTCAGCCGAATGGCTAGACGGTGGACGATGTCCAGGCTGCGGGCATTGCTGTCCACCAACGCCAGGGCCGAGCCGCGCAGCTTTTTTGACCTCAGAATGGCAGAAAGCGTGTTCTCACCGAAGGAGGCGCTTCCCGCGCCGATGACGGTTATCTTAGGCATGGTGTACTCCTCAATATTGAGGGATGATACTCAGGTAGACTGTGTTTGTCAACTACACTATGGCTATCAATGGCTTTCGAGCGATCTTAGAGGTTGACAACAAATACAATCAGGCTGGCGTGTGTCTGCCAGCCTGATCAGAGTCAGCCTATTAATTTTGAGTGAAGCGGTCTAATCTTCTGTCGGCACGCAGCCTGGCAGCTTGAAGCTGGCGATGCGGGTTTGCCAGGCCGCCAGCTCGGTAATTTGGTAGTACTCGTTGACATACCAGAAGGTGCAGTCATCCACCGGGTCGATGTTCATCGAGGTGTAGTCGCCCCAGCGGGAGTTGGTGGTCAACTGCGATCCTGTGCCGTTCATGATCACGCCCTCGCCCAGGCTCATCTCTCCCAGCGGATCGCTGCTCAGCCGCCCGGTGTAGCGGATGCCTGGGAAGACGTCTACCCCGTTGACCACGCTGTACCCGAGGCCGATGTTGCCCTGTCGATCCATAGCGACGCTGCCCATCCAGCGGTGCACGCCGTCATCCGGGGCGTAGGTGCCCTGCTGATAGAGGGAATAGGCACCCCCCATCCGGCGGATCTCGTACCAGCGCACGCCCGCCATGCCGGGAAGGGCCTCGACCGACTGGTTGGTCACCATGGCCTCGTAAGCGCCAAAGTTGCGGTAAGCCAGCCGCCAGGTGGGTCGCTGGCGGTAGGAGAGGATGTCCAGGTACCGGCTGCGCTCGGTAACGCCCGGCTGCGGCAGGCAGTCGCGCGAGGTGGGGAAGCAGGGGAAGACAGAATCGAACGCTGCCACCGGTAGCTGCGCAACCAGAGCGAGAGAGGCTACCGGATTGGCCCTCCATTGCACCGACAACTCGAAGATGTTCAGAGCGTCGAAGGTGGCGCCATACGGATGACCATCATCCTGGGTGCCAACGAGTGGCGCGGGCACCAGATCCCGCGGGCGGCGTGTGCCGTCGATATCCGCCGGGAGCAGCCCATCGCCGATCAGGTGGAGTGGGACCACGTCCGAATCGAGGAAGAACTGCACAGCGCGAGCTCTTGGATTGCCCTCGAGCATCTTTCTTTTTTCCAGGGCGTAGACGCTGATGCCGTACTCCACCGTGGGCCCGAAATCGCGCGAGGTGAGCAGGTACGAGTGGGTCCATACCCCGTACTTGGGGTAATCGGGGAAGAAATTGCCGGAGGTGAAGGCGTAGCGGAAGTAGCCGCCGGTGGGGTCGCCGGTCTGCGAGATGGCGACGCAGTTATAGAAAACGTCATTCTCGGGTACATCGGAAAAGCGCGTGGTGAACTGGCTGAGGATCCAGCGATCCTCGAGCTGGTCGTAGACCACGATCGGGTCGCCGGAGGGGTCGGTGCAGTCTTCTATAGCAAAACCTTCCCAGAGAGCGCCAATCGGAGCTGGCCCCATGAGCATGTTGCCCTGCTTATCGTACACGGCGAAGGCCAGGTTGACCATCTCGACGTAGTGGTTCGGACCGACATCGCCGACCGGATCCGGTGGGTTGACTCGGAAGCCGAAGAGTGTGCGGTTGGCCTCGTTGCTCAGCCCCTCGAAGTTGACCATCGGTTCCGGGATCGCCATGGTTTCGAGGCTGGCAGATAAGGCTCGCAGCTCGCTGGCACCCTGCAGGGCTCCGTCGCCCGAGTAACCCCGGTCTTCAACCGCTGGGCCGCGTTCGGGGCGAATATCGATCACCGCATCCGAAGCGGCTGCCTGGCTGGCAGATCGCTCGATATCGCGCAGGGCGGGAGAGACATCAAAAGCGACGGCTTCCGAGAATTTCGGGGCAAGGCCTCTGACAGCTTGCGCAGCGGTCAATTGGGCGGATTGGGGGACTGCTGCATCCGGGAGGCTAGCCGCACTGACGGGCAATGCGCCCAACAGGCTGAATACGATCACTAGCTTGGTGAACAAGGTGAAGATCTGGTTCGCTTTCATTGTATTTCCTCCATTTATGAAATGCCCAAACACCGGTCATTGCTGAATTTAATACAGAGATGGCATTGGATCAGGGTTCACCTCCTTTATTTTATTCATAAGACAAATTGAACAGCGGCGCAGGAAATGTCCTTGCCCAGGTGGACAGTGAAGAAGCGGGGTATCTCTCGCCCCCTGGGTAGCATAATTGTATTCCCGGACTTACAAATTTGCAAGGTACACGGGATAATTGGTTGTAGCATTCCTTAAAGCGCAGTCACTGCGAACGAAGTGTGGCAGTCTCCTGGAGGCCAGCGGTATCTACGAGGGGGTTGCGCGTGTAGCCGAGAGGATTGCTTCAACCAGCAAAGAACGCTGGTTTCGCAATGACAGTTCTATTACTATATGGAAAATTAGGCTAGCGGATCACTCAGGACAAAGGCCAGTCAAACGAGCGTTAAGCTGAACGGCATGGCTGCGGCAGCGGGTATAATTCCGCCCAATATGAAAACCGTACCGCTGTGGACAGACCAGTACCCCAAACCAGGCGATTTGCCGACCAGCCCGCTCCCGGAGAAGGTGGACGTGGCGATCATCGGGTCGGGTTATACCGGCTTGAACGCGGCCCTGGCGCTGGCAGATTCTGGCGCACAGGTGGCAGCGCTGGAGCAGGAAACGGTCGGTTGGGGGGCGAGCAGCCGCAACGGAAGCATGCTTACAACCGGATTGAAATCCCCCCTGCGGCGGGTGATACAGCGCTATGGGCTGGAGACCGCCCGCTATTTCTGGGGTTGGTCCCTGGAGGCGATCGACCACGTGGAAAGTGTCATTGCCAGGGAAGGAATTGCCTGCGATTTCCACCGCCCGGGGCACGCTTATCTGGCCTATAAGCCCCAGCATTACGACAGGATCAAAGCCTATGGCGAGCTGCTGGAACGGGAATTTAACTACTCCGGCTTCCAGCTCGTCGATCCTGAGGGCCTGCACACGGAAATCGGCAGCCGGGCTTATTTCGGCGCAATGACGGAAGATCGTTCGGGCTTGCTGCATCCCGCCAGGTATGTTTTCGGCCTGGGGAGCGCGGCCGCGCGCAAGGGGGTCAGGCTGGTGGAAAAATGCCGTGTCACCCGGATAACCCGCCGGGTAGAGGGCTTCGCATTGCAGACTTCCCAGGGTTGGCTGCGAGCCAAAGAAGTGCTGATGGCGACCAACGGCTACACCACCAACCTGGTTCCGGGCATCCGGCAAGGGATTTTCCCGGTGGGGAGCTACATCATCGCAACCGAGCCGCTGCCTTCTGATCTGCAGGCTGAGCTGAGCCCCAAGAAGCGCGCCTTTTTCGACAGCAAGCGCTTTTTGAACTATTTCTGCCTGACCCCAGAGGGGCGCATGCTGTTTGGAGGGCGGACCAATCTCTCTACCCATCTCGATCTGACCGTCTCGGCGGAAATTCTGAAAAGACAAATGCTGCGGGTTTTCCCCCAACTGGCTGAGGTCCCAATCACCCACAGTTGGACGGGCAAGCTGGGGGTGTCCTTCGATCAAATGCCCCACATCGGGCGGGTCAATCGGATTCATTACGCCTACGGGTACAGCGGCCACGGGGTATCGATCGCCAGCTACCTGGGCTACGAAGTAGGGAGGCTGATCGCCGGCGAGATCAGCGGGGGCGCGTTCATGGATATCCACCACCCGCGGTTCATCTTTGCCGCGCTGGACAGGCTGTACCTGCCCTTCGTCTCGGCCTATTTTCGCCTGGAAGACCACCTGTTGTAAACTTTCGACAACTCCGCTCAGAGATTGATCCCCTTCTCCCTGACAGGTTGGGTGAATATGTTAACAAAAGCGTAAATCGGTGGGGGTCGATTCGGAGGTATAATCCGCCAGATATCGACAAGTATCGCCCGTTTTGGAAGCGGATACCCCTAATAGAGCGATCAAGTACAGGCCAACTTTATGTGCGCCAGGCTGAATGACGCAATTACTGACGTACCCGGAATCCGGGTTGGGCACGCCCAGGATGACCAGGCTCTGACCGGCTGCACGGTGGTGTTGTGCGAAAGCGGCGCGGTGGGCGGCGTGGATCAACGCGGCGGCGCTCCTGGCACCCGCGAGACGGACGCCATGCACCCCGTTCACCTTGTGGAAGTCGTCCACGCGGTGGTGCTCTCGGGCGGGTCGGCTTTTGGACTGGACGCAGCCACTGGCGCGGTGCGCTACCTGGAAGAGCGCGGCGTGGGTTTCGACGTGCGCGTGGCGCGGGTGCCGATCGTGCCGGCAGCCATATTGTTCGACCTGGGCATCGGCCGCGGGGACGTGCGCCCGGGAGCAGAGATGGGCTACCAGGCCTGCCTGAACGCCTCGGCTGAGCCGCCCTGGCAGGGCTGCGTAGGGGCCGGTACCGGCTGCACAGTGGGCAAGATCCTGGGCATCGAGCAGGCGGTGAAAGCGGGAATCGGGAGCGCCAGCCTGGAGATCGGCAAAGGGGTCATCGTGGGCGCCATCGTGGCGGTGAACTCTTTTGGGGACGTGATCGACCCGGAAACAGGCCGGATCGTTGCCGGGGCGCGCACGCGCTATGACCAGGGGTCTCGAATCGGCGCCGGGGAGCTGTTCGCCGATACGCTCCACGTGATGAAATCGCTGGTCGGAGGCGGCGTTCTGGGGTTTGCCCGCCGCGGCAACACAGTGATCGGCGCGGTTGCCACCAACGCCCGCCTGAACAAAGAGCAGGCCTGCAAAGTGGCCCAAATGGCTCAGGATGGGGTGGCGCGGGCTATCCGCCCGGCTCATACCATGCTGGACGGGGACACCATTTTCGCGCTCTCCACCGGCAGGCGCAAGGCGGATGTGAACATCGTGGGGGCGTTTGCAGCCCAGGTTACTTCGCGAGCCATCTTGAAGGCGGTCTACGCGGCTAAAAGCGCCGGGGGTGTGCCAGCGCTCGCCGATCTTCCGGTAGAAAAAGCATGAATAAAGAGACACTCCTGGTGGTTGAGGATAACCCGGTGCTGCGCGAGGGTTTGCAGGATATCCTGGTCCGCGAAGGCTACCAGGTGCTGACCGCCTCGAACGGGAAGGAGGCGCTGGACCGCCTCAGGCTGGCCTCGCCCGACCTGATCCTCTCCGACATTGCCATGCCGTTGATGGATGGCTACGCTTTGTTCCAGGCGGTGCGCACTCGCCCGGAGTGGGTGACCATCCCGTTCATCTTCCTCTCCGCTCGCGGCGAGCGCACCGATGTGCTCAGGGGCAAGAACCTCGGGGCGGAAGACTACCTGGTGAAACCGCTCAGCCGGGAAGAGCTGCTGACCGCGGTGAACGCCCGCCTGAACCGCTCCCAGCAGGTTCAAGTCGCCCAACTGCAGCAGGCCTACGAGACCAGCCTGACCATGCTGGCGAATTCCATCGACATGCGCGACCCGTACACCCACGGTCACGTGGAGCGGGTGACTGCTTACAGCCTGGCCCTGGCTCGGGAGCTGGGCTGGCAGGACCGCGCGCTGGAACACCTGCGCTTCGGGGCGATCCTGCACGATATCGGCAAGATTATGATCTCGGAGCAAGTGCTCCTGCAAGGCGGACCGCTAAGCGATGCGGAGTGGGTGGAGATGAAGAAGCACCCTGTCGTGGGAGCGGAAATGATCCGGGATATCCCTCGCCTGGCTCCGGCGGCGCCGATCGTGCGCCACCACCACGAGCGCTGGGACGGCCTGGGCTACCCCGACAGCCTGGTAGGCGAGGCTATACCCGGCGGGGCGCGCATGGTGGCGGTGGCAGATGGGTTCGACGCCCTCTCTACCGACCGACCATACCGCCAAGCGGTCTCCCAAGAGCAGGCCTACGCCGAGATCTGCGCCTGCGCGGGGAAACAGTACGATCCCGAGGTGGTTGCCGCCTTCCAGAGAGCCTGGGAAAGCGAGCGGCTCCAGCCCATCCTGGCGCCCTGGCTCAAGTAGAGCCGCCACATTGTGTGGTTTAATAGCTCATAATCTCTCCAGGAGAAACGAAATGCGTGTGCTATTTATAGGCGGGACGGGCGTCATCAGCTCGGCCTGTGCGGAGCTGGCGATGCAAAAGGGGATGGAGCTCTACCTGCTGACCCGCGGCCAGAGCCAGCGCCCGATCCCAGAGGGGGCAAAAACCCTGCGCGGGGATATCCGCAACCGAGAGGCGACCTTCGCCGCGCTGGGCGGGCTGGCTTTCGATGCGGTGGTCAACTGGGTAGCGTATACCCCCGAGCACATCCAGAACGACGTGCAGGCGTTCAGCGGTCGCACCGGGCAGTACATTTTCATCAGCTCGGCCTCGGCTTACCAAACGCCCCCCAGCTTCTTGCCGGTCACGGAGAGCGCGCCGCTGCGCAATCCCTTCTGGGAGTACTCGCGCCTGAAGGCTGAGTGCGAAGCAGCCCTCATGCAGGCTTACCTGCGAGAAGGATTCCCGGCTGTCATCGTGCGACCCTCGCACACCTACGACCAGACGCTGCTGCCCTTCCGCGACCGCTACACGACCGTAGCGCGCATGCGGGCAGGTAAACAAGTTGTGGTGCACGGCGACGGCACCTCGCTCTGGACCCTGACGCACCACCGCGATTTTGCGCCGGGGCTGGTGGGACTGCTCGGCAACCCGCACGCTATCGGCGAGGCTTTCCACATCACTTCCGATGAGTGGCTGACCTGGAACCAGATCTATGAATTCGTCGCCAAGGCCGCCAGGGTGGAAGCCAGGCTGGTCCACGCGCCTTCCGAATTGATCGCCTACTACCACCCAGATTGGGGAGCAAGCCTGATGGGGGATAAAATGCACAGCATGATCTTCGACAACAGCAAAATCCGCCGGCTGGTGCCCGAGTTCCGACCGGCTATCCCGTTCTGGCAGGGGGCGGAAGAGATTCTCGCCTGGTACGACGCCGATCCCGCCCGGCAGGCGGTCGACCCGGCCTTTGACGCCCTGCACGAGCGGATCATCCAGGTTATGGAGGGCTGCAAGCCGCAAATTGCTTATTCTGGGTAACCTGATGAAAAAATTAACCTCCATGCTCCGGTCCATCGAAGCGCTGCTGCAAGACCCGGTCGGCGGGGCTGCCCTCGGCGCCATAGCTACCCTGCTGGTGTTATTGCCTGTTTGGTGGCAGGCCAACCAATGGTACCAGACCCAGCGCCTGAAGGAGCGCAAAAGCCAGACCGAGATCGAGCTCTCCCTGCGGGCAAGCGCCCTTTCGGCAGCCCTGAACCGCCGGCTCGTCCTCCTGGAAGGCCTGAGTGCATTCGTGCAGGCTGAAGTTGAGGACCCCGGGCTACAGAAGAACTTCGAGACATTTGCCAGCAGCCTGTATGCCAGCACGCGGGGTATACACAGCATTTCCGTCGCGCCCGGCGGGGTCGTGTTTTACGTCTACCCCTTTGCTGAGAACCAGGATTTGATCGGCTACGATCCCTTGAAAGACCCGGAAAATGAGATTCGCAGAGACGCAATACTGGCGATCGAGAGCGGCGCGGTGGTGATCAGCGGCCCATTCCAGCTTGAAGGGAGCGCTCTGGGAATCATCGCCCGCCAGGCGGTTTACCGGAATGGCAGCTACTGGGGGCTGGTAAACCTGGCGCTCGAATTAAACCCCATCCTGGAGAGAGCCGCCCTCGAATCCGATATTGAACATGTGGGGATTTCACTGCGCGACTCCTCCGGACGCCTGGTGTACGGCTCGGAAGCAAACTTTCAAGGCGAAGCGCTGATTTACAGGTTCCAGGTTGCGGATGATTACTGGGAGATAACTGAACTGCCAGCAGGCGGGTGGCTTGCCCCCATCCAATACGACCTGCGGATATTTCAAACCGCCAGCCTGGTCATCGTCCTGCTCTTGAGCGGTCTGGTTTACCTGTCGGTCAACCGCCAGAAGCAGTTAGCCCAGGCTGTCGATCAGCGGACGCAGATCATCCTGCAGGTGAACGAGCAGCTCCAACTGGATATCATCGAGCGGAAAAAGACAGAGGAGGCGCTGCGCGAGCGCGAATCACAGTACCGCAGCATCTTCGAATCCGTTCAAGATGGGTTGTTCATTAATACCCTGGGAGGCAAGCTGGTGGATTTCAACCCTGCTGCCGCCCATATACACGGCTATACAGTGGAAGAATTCCGCCAGCTGCAACCCGCAGATATTATTCACCCCTCCTCATACGGCACGTTTGCGGATTACATCCAGACGGTTTCAGCGGGGGACCAGTTTCGCGCCCGGGCAGTTGACCTGCACAAAAATGGCTCGCTGATTCATGTTGAGATGCTCGGAACGCAGTTCATCTACCAGGGGGAGCTCCACTCGCTGGCGGTCGTGCGGGACGTGACCGAAGAGGTTGAAGCTTACAAACTGCTCGAGGAGCGGGTCAACGAAAGGACCCGGGAGCTGCTCGCATTGCTGGAAGTGTCGCGCAACGTCGCTTCGACTCTGGAGGTAGAACCGCTGCTAACGGAGATTCTCAAACAGCTCAAGACAGTGGTCGACTATACCGGTGCAGCCATTGCAACGATCGATGGTGAAGATTTTGCGTTTCTTGATTATGTCGGTCCAGCATCCAGGGATGATGTTTTGACATTGCGTGTCCCAAGCAACATCCCCAGCTATTACAAGGAGGTCGCCGAGAGTCAGGCGCCAGTCATTATCAACGATGTAGCGGCAGAACCACCCGCTCGAGAAGCTGCGCTCAAAGAAGCGAGGGATATCATGGGAAAATACCTCGCCTATGCGCATTCATGGCTCGGCGTTCCCTTGCAGGTAAAGGACCGTTTGATTGGCGTCTTGCGCATCGACCACGAGGAAGCAAACCATTTCAACGAGGCCGACGCCCGCCTGGCTTGGGCGTTCGCCAACCAGGCAGCCGTCGCAATTGAAAATGCCCACCTGTACGAGCAAGCCAGGTCGCTGGCTTCACTGCAGGAGCGCCAGAAGCTGGCCCGCGATCTGCACGACTCGGTCTCGCAGGCGCTGTACGGCATTGCACTCGGGGCGCGCACAGCCCGGGTGCTGGTGGAGCGCGAGAAAGCCAGCCAGGCCAGCCTGATCGAGTCGCTCGATTACGTGCTCTCGCTGGCTGAAGCCGGCCTGGCGGAGATGCGCGCTCTGATCTTCGAGCTGCGCCCAGAATCGCTGGAGCTGGAAGGGCTGGTCGCGGCGCTGACGAAGCAGGCGGCGGCAACCCGGGCGCGCTACCCGATCAACGTGGAAACTGAATTATGCGACGAACCGCCAATTCCCCTGAGCAAGAAAGAAGCGCTCTACCGGGTGGCGCAAGAGGGCCTGCACAACGTGGTCAAGCACGCTCAGGCGAAGAACATCCGCCTGGTCATGGGCTGCGACGACCGGCAAATAGTTGTGGAAGTCCACGATGACGGCATCGGTTTCGAACCCGCGCAAAGCTACCCGGGGCACCTGGGGCTGCGCTCTATGCAGGAGCGCATCGAGCGCCACGCCGGATCGCTGACCATCAAAAGCGCCCCGGGAGAAGGGACCACCCTGATCGCCTGGCTGCCCCTGCAAGGATAGCTCTGGCAGACAATTCCAACCGATCAGCGCTCGATAAACAGGGAGCGGCAGGTGTTCACATCCGTGACCACATTCTTCAAGCAGACCATCAAATAGCGGACCGTGGTCAGCTCGCGGGGCAGCTTATAGCTGTACACGTTGTCGGGCTTATTGCGCACCATCAGCCTGCCAACGATGGAAATCCCCGGACCCTGGCGAAAACGGCCCTCGGAAACTTTGACGTAATACAGATTCTTTTTGGGGAAGTTCGAGGTGGTGATGACCAGGAAGCGGCCTTTCAATGCCAGGCTGAAAGAGGCTCTATTCGACGAAGCGGAGGTGCCGGTGCTGGTAGAGGTGGTGGTCACGGGGATGCAAAGCACCTGGCCAACATAGATCGTGTATGGCTCTCTGAGGTTGTTCGCCGCGGCTAATACCGTCCAGTCGATCTTATACTGCAAGGCGATACTGGACAGGGTGTCCCCGGATTTGACCGTGTATCTTGTATTGCAGGTTTGTGCGGCTGGCGGGCTGAAGGCCAGGGCGGGCTGGGGCAAAAACCCTGCTAACAACGTCAGCACCAGGAACACACTCGCGAACCTGGCGAGGATCTGGGTGTGCACACTCAAGTTTGATGTAAACATATTAAGCTCCTTCTCAAAATCGTCTACAACCAGGTAGCTGTTTTCACCCGCCGTGGATGTTGGCGGTTAAAGCGCGCATGCCTGGTCCCATTATCGCAGAAAAAAACCGGTTTGGGTCAGGCAAATGACTGATTCGTCTCTCCTACTTTAGAATGAGGGATCTGGGGTCACAACCGGACAGGCTGAAGCCTGTTTTACATTTCGCTTCGATGGCGGTTTGCTCGAGGGTGAAGTGCGCGGGCGCTTTTAGTTGGACACCAGGCCAATGCGCACCGCGTACAAAGCCGCCTGCGTGCGGCTGGGCACGCCTAATTTCATTAAAACGTTGCTGACATGGGTTTTGACGGTGGTCTCGCTGATGTGCAGCTCCAGGGCGATTTCCTTGTTGGCT
>DATEDC010000192.1:0-14684 GCA_035286585.1 Anaerolineales bacterium | reverse complement strand
AGGATATCTTTGAGAAGCCGGCCATTTACCTGAAAGTGGAATTAGATCGAGAGATCTATCAACAGGGTTTAAAAGCTCTCGCGTATTTCATTTTCTTATTGGTCGTAGTTGGCCTGGTTTTTGGGCTGTTAACCCTTCTCTTACTGGAAAAAGTAATCCTGTCCAGAGTAGCAAGCCTTAACGAGAGCGTGCGCTCCCACAGCCATAGCGGCAACCTTTCAGAGCGTTTGGCCGTAACAGGGAACGACGAGTTATCGAATCTGGGTAACGAGATCAATCGGATGCTCGAAGCGCTCGAAGAGTCGGAAGTCGCCCTCCGCGCGAGCGAGCGAAGGAATCTCATTCGAGCGATCCCGGACCGGTTGTACGTTTTTACTAGAGAGGGGAGGTGTGTGGATTGTAAAACAAGTGACGAAGATTCACCTGAGGGTTTGGCGGAGGAGTACACCGGAAAATATATCCATGATTTTGGGTTTTCTACAGAAACCCTCCGGGTCGCCATAGACAGAATCGAAAAGGCGCTCGATCAAAACACCCTACAGACCTTCGAGTATGAGCTGGTTACAGATGAGCCATCTTACTACGAGGCCCGCGTCATCACTTTAAACGAAAATGAAGTCCTGTTGATTTCCCGAGATATAACGGAAAGGGTGAAAGCACAGAAAGCCCTGGATAAAAGCGAGCGGCTGTATCGGGCGTTGTTTGAGCTGGCCAATGATGCGATTTTCTTGCTAAACCTGGAGGGCACTCACATTGCGGTAAACCAGAAAACGTCGGACTTGCTGGGCTTTACCGTTGACGAGCTGGTAGGCATGGGGGTGAAAGATACTGTCGCTCCTTACGAATATTCGGATTCAATGTCAAAGCTCGATATCTTACTTAAAGGGGGCTCTTTGCCTTTATATGAGCGCATCTTCAGAAGAAAGGACGGGACGGAAGTCCCGGTGGAGATCAATTTATCGCTAATCAGGGAGCGGGAAGGCCAGCCATTGTTTATCCAGAGCATTGCGCGTGACATCACCGAACGCAAGCGCGCCGAAAAGGAGCTGAAGGAAGTCAATCGGTCTCTCAAGGTTCTTAGTGAATGCAACCAGGTTCTGGTCCGCTCGACAGAAGAGATGAATTTGTTGGAACAGATCTGCGGGATTATCGTCCAAGAAGGTGGTTACTCTTCAGCCTGGGTTGGATATGTTGAACAAGATGAACAAAAAACCGTCCAGCCCAAGGCGCAGGCGGGTCTTGAATACGGTCATTTGGAAGCCTTTCCGATATCCTGGGCAGACGATCCGAATGGTCAAGGACCTGCCGGAACGGCCATTCGCACCGGAAAACCAGTGGTCGTCGCCGACATGCGCAGCCATCCTTATCATGCCCCGTGGTTTCCCAAAGTGCTTGAGAGCGGCGCAGTGGCGAGTATTTCTTTACCTCTGCGCCTCGATGGGACTTCCATCGGGGTTTTGAATATCTGCTCTAAAGATCGCGACTCTTTCCATAATGAGGAGGTCAAACTGTTATGCGAATTAGCTGAGGACCTGGCATTCGGCATCGTTACATTGAGGATGCGCCAGGATCACCAACTGGCTGGAGAAAAAATAAAGCGCCAGATCAAAAAGCTGGAGGCGGTTCGCAATATAGATATCGCCATTACCTCCAGCCTGGATTTGCGAGTGATATTTGATATCCTGCTATCTGAAACAACGGGCATACTGGGGGTTGACGCGGCTGCTGTCCTCTCCTACAGCTCGCACTCACACACCTTGGATTTCGTAACCGGAAAAGGCTTTACCACCACTGCCCTCCATCACACGCACTTGCGCCTTGGGGAAAGCCATGCAGGTCAGGCAGCGCTCGAGCAGCGAACAGTTCGCATCCAAAACCTGAATCAACGAAAAACCGGCTTCCTTCGCTCTCCATCTCTGGCGGAGGAAAACTTTTACGAATACATTGGCGTACCTCTGATTGCAAAAGGACAGCTCAAGGGGGTTCTCGAAATTTTCAATCGATCGCCGCTGAATCCCGACCCGGAATGGTTCAGTACGCTCGATACGATGGCAGGTCAGGCAGCTATCGCCCTGGATAATTTAGAGCTGTTTCAGAATTTACAGAAGTCAAATACTGATCTGAATATTGCCTATGATTCCACCCTGGAGGGATGGTCAGGTGCGTTAGATCTGCGCGATAAAGAGACGGAAGGCCATACCCGAAGAGTGACGGAGCTGACCGTGCGCCTGGCGCGGGCCATGGAGATAGGCAATAACGACCTGGTAAATATTCGCCGCGGCGCCCTGCTACACGATATCGGCAAGATGGGCATTCCAGATCGCATTTTGCTGAAACCCGGACCCCTCACCGAGGAAGAATGGGAAATCATGCGTAAACACCCAACCTACGCGTTTGAACTGCTTTCACCAATCGCTTACCTTCGGCCAGCGCTGGACATACCCTATTGTCATCATGAGAAATGGGATGGGACAGGCTATCCAAGAAGCCTGAAAGGCGAGGAGATCCCCCTTGCCGCACGCATCTTTGCGGTGGTGGACGTATGGGATGCCTTACGCTCTGACCGACCATACCGGAATGCCTGGGCAGAAGAAAAAGTGCTCGAATACATTGAAAAGCAGTCTAGAGCGCATTTTGATCCTAAAGTTCTGAAGGTTTTTCTTGGAATAGATCGGAACACTCAATCGAATTGGGAAAAAGTGCGTGGCACGTTAGGATAACCTCGGTGCGTCCTGACACACCTTACCTTACCTCACTCCCACTCGATCGTCCCCGGCGGCTTGCTGGTGATGTCGTACACCACCCGGTTGACCCCCGCCACCTCGTTGACGATGCGCTTTGCCACCCGCCCCAGCAGCTCGTGGGGCAGGCGCGCCCAGTCCGCGGTCATGAAGTCCTCCGTGGTCACCGCCCGGAGCGCCACAACCTCCTGGTAAGTGCGCTGGTCGCCCATCACCCCCACCGAGCGCACCGGCAGCAGCACGGCGAAGGCCTGGGCAGTGCCCTGGTCGCCCGCCTGGTCCGGGCGCATGCGCAGCAGCCTGGCGGCGGCCAGCTCCTCGGTCAGGATGGCGTCCGCCTGGCGCAGGCGCCTCAATCGCTCCGCGGTGACCTCCCCCAAGCAGCGCACCGCCAGACCCGGTCCGGGGAACGGCTGGCGCCACACCAGGCCGGCGGGCAGCCCCAGCGCTTCCCCCACCAGGCGCACCTCGTCTTTGAATAAATAGCGCAGCGGCTCCACCAGCTCGAAGTCCATCTCTTCCGGCAGGCCGCCCACGTTGTGGTGGGTTTTGATCCGCTGAGCATGGGCTCTATCCGGGGCGCTGGATTCGACCACGTCCGGGTAGATGGTGCCCTGCACCAGGAAGCGCGGCCTGCCGAGCTGGCGCGCCTGCCCCTCGAAGGTGCGAATGAACAGCTCGCCGATGACGCGCCGCTTGGCCTCCGGCTCGCTGACCCCGCGCAGCGCCTGCATGAAGCTCTCCACCGCATCCACAACCACCAGCTCCACGCCCAGGCTCTCGTGCAGGGCGCGGCGCACCTGGGCCGCCTCGCCCTGGCGCAGCAGCCCGGTATCGACGAACACCGCGGTCAGTTGCTCGCCCACGGCGCGCTGAGCCATGGCGGTGGCGACGCTCGAATCCACCCCGCCGCTCACCGCGGCCAGCACCGGCTGCTCGCCGACCTGCTCGCGGATGCGCCTCACGCTCTCGTTGATGATCGCCGCCGGCGTCCAGTCTGGCTTCGCCCCGCATACATCCAGCGCGAAGCGGCGCAGCATCTCCACCCCGCCTGGCGTGTGACCCACCTCCGGGTGGAACTGCACCCCGTAATAGCCCCGCTCCAGGTCGCCCAGCGCCGCGATGGGGGAGTGCTCGCTGCGCGCCAGGACGGCGAAGCCTGGCGGGGCGCTCTCGATGCGGTCCCCGTGCGACATCCACACCAGCTGCGACCCCAGCGGCAGCAGCGGGTTGGGCTGGATGGTCTCTGCCTGGGCTGGCCCGTACTCCCGCTTCTGCGAGGCCCCCACCCGGCCTCCCAGGGCGTGGGTCAGCGCCTGCATCCCGTAGCAGATGCCCAGCACTGGCAGCCGGCTGTCCAGTACGTAATCAGGGAGCTGCGGGGCGCCCGCTTCGTAGGCCGAGGCCGGGCCGCCGGAGAGGATAAAGCCCTTGGGCTCCAGGCTGAGTACCCGCTCGGCTGGGGCGTCCCAGGCGAACAGCTCGCAGTACACCTGGATTTCGCGCACCCGCCGGGCGATCAACTGGGCGTACTGCGAGCCGAAATCGAGAATTGCAATAGAATCGGACATCCGGATCAGCTTTCAAATATGATTTCATCGCCTTCCATGGAGCTGATGCACGCCAGCGATTCAACCGGCACGCCCAGGGGTTCCAGCACTTTCCTGCCGCCTTCGAAGCGCTTCTCCACTAAAGCCCCGATGCCGACCACCACGGCCCCCGCCGTCTGCGCCAGGCGCGCCAGCCCCAGGATGGTCGCCCCGGTTGCCAGGAAGTCGTCGATGATCAGCACCCGCTCCCCGCCGGCCAGGTACTCGGGCGAGACGATCAGCTCCACCATCCGCCCCTTGGTGTGCGAGGGCGAAAGGATCAGGTATACCTGGTCGGGCATGGTGATCGGCTTGTGCTTGCGGGCGTACACCACCGGCAGGCCCAGGTGCAGCGCGGTGGTGACCGCCGGGGCGATGCCCGAGATCTCCGCGGTGAGCACCTTGGTGGCTCCGATGTCCCGGAAGAGCCGGGCGAACTCGCGCCCGCACTGGTCCATCAAGGCCGGGTCTACCTGGTGGTTGATAAACCCATCCACTTTCAATATGCCGCCTCCCAGGTTCTTGCCCTCCTTGAGGATGCGTTCTTTCAACGTCTGCATGTAATCCTCCTGGTGAATCCGTTCAATCCGTTGCTCAATCCGTTGCTCAATCCGTTCCCAATCCGTTCAATCCGCTCACAAAATCCGTTGCCAGCCATCCGTTTTCAGCGCTATTCTACAACGCCTGTGCGGATTGGAACAGGCGGAGTATGTTAGAATCGGCCATTGATGCTGATTTTAGCCTCCAACTCTCCCCGCCGCCGCCAGTTGCTGGCTTTGGGCGGCTGGGCTTTCCGAGTCGCCGCGGTCGAGATCGACGAGGGGCCTTTGCCGGCGGAAAACCCTCTTGCCTACGTGCTGCGCCTGGCTGAGAGTAAAGCCCGCGCAGCCGCGGCGCGATCCGACCCGGAAGCCATCATCCTGGCCGCCGATACTGCGGTCGCCGACGGGGAGCGCATCCTGGGAAAGCCAAAGGACGCTGCCGAAGCTGAACGCATGCTGCGCAGCCTGCGCGGCCGCAGCCACCAGGTTTTTACCGCCCTGGCTGTCTACCGCCCGTCCACAGGGACGCTCCTGACCGACTGGTGCCTCAGCGAAGTACCGATGAGAGCATACTCGGACGAGGAGATGCAGGCCTACATCGCCTCGGGCGACCCGCTGGACAAAGCCGGCGCCTACGCCATCCAGCACGCCGGGTTCAAGCCGGTGGCTGAATTATCCGCCTGCTATGCCAACGTGATGGGCTTGCCCCTGTGCCACCTGAGCCGCACCCTGGCGAAGCTGGGTTTCCCTCTGGACGCCGGCATCGCTCAGGCCTGCCAGGCCGCCCTGGCGTACCAGTGCCCGGTCTACCAGCAGGTGCTGGGCGCAGAGGTGCAGAGAACTTGAAGAAAGCTCTTTTTTGGATAGTTTTGATCCTCTCGCTCGCCGTGCTGAGCTGCGGGCAGGAACCAGAGGCGGCGATAACGCCGGCCATCGGCCCGACCGCCACCCTAGGTTCGGTGCAGGTCTCGACCACCAGCGTCCCGGACGCCCGCCCGGCTGCCCGCGCATACCTGGACGCCTGGCAGGCGGATGATTACCCCGCCATGTATGTCCTGCTGACCTCGATCAGCAAAGACGCCCTCGACGAAGAGGAATTCATCCAGCACTACCGCGGCGTCGCCGCCGAGATGGCCCTGAGCAGCCTGGACTATGAAATCCTCTCCGCGCTGGTGCGCAACCCGCAGAGCGCCCAGGTGGGCTACCGGGTGACCTTTCACAGCAGCCTGGTGGGCGATATCCAGCGCGATACGGTGATGAACCTCAGCCTGGAGAGGGGGGACTGGCGGGTGCAGTGGGACGATACCCTGGTGATGCCCGAGCTGGTTGGCGGCAACTACCTGGGCATGGAGCGCTACGTGCCCTCGCGCGGCAATATCTACGACCGGAACGGTCGCGCCCTGGTGGCGATTTCGGACGCCACCGCCATCGGCCTGGTGCCGGACGAGATCGACCCGGAGCAGGAGGAGAGCCTGTTCTCCTGGCTGGTGCGCCTGACCGGACTGAGCGCCGAGCAGATTCAGGAACGCTATGCGGGTTTCCCCCCCGGCGCCAACTGGTACCTCTCGCTGGGAGTGGTCTCTGCCGACCAGGTCGCCAGGAATATCGACATTCTCTCGGGTTTCAGCGGCATGCGGCTCACTTCCTACAAGGCGCGCTACTATTTTGACGCTGGCATCGCCCCGCACGTCATCGGCTATGTGACCACTATCCAGGCCGGGCAGGAGGAAGAATACCAGCGCCGCGGCTATCGCCGCGACGAGCGCGTCGGCCAGGCCGGGCTGGAAAAGTGGGGCGAGGACTACCTCTCCGGCACGCGCGGCGGCGCTCTGTACGTGTTCAACAACCAGGGCCAGATTGTGACCCGCCTGGCAGCCCGGGATCCTCTGCCTTCCCAGGCGATTTACACCACCCTGGAGCGTGATTTTCAGCAGGGGGTGCAGCGGGCGATCTCGGGCTACCGCGGCGCGGTGGTGGTGCTCGAGCGCGATACCGGGCGGGTGTTGGCGATGGCCTCCTCGCCGGGCTTCGACCCCAACGCCTTCGAGCCACAAAACGTCAACTTCAGCTACATGCTGGACGAAATCTTCAACGATCCAGACACGCCCACCTTCAACCGCGCCACCCAGGGCCAGTACCCTCTGGGTTCGGTCTTTAAGCTCGTCACCATGGCTGCCGCCCTGGAGAGCGGCAGGTATACGCCTGAGACCACTTACCAGTGCGGCTACTTTTTCACCGAGCTGGAAGGCATTACCCTCAACGACTGGACCTACGACCGCTACCAGCGGGGTGATGATATAGCCCCTAGCGGCTTGCTCACCCTGCCAGAAGGCTTGATGCGCTCCTGCAACCCCTACTTCTGGCACATCGGGCTGGACCTGTACAATCAAGACCTGACCACCGCTATCTCGGAGATGGCGCGCGGTTTTGGGCTGGGTGAGCTGGCCGGGATCGAGGGCATCGAAGAGCTTCCCGGCAATATCCCCGAGCCGGTCAGCCAGGTGGACGCCACCAACCTGGCTATCGGGCAGGGCGAGACCCTGGTCACGCCCCTCCAGGTGGCCGCGTTTGTCGCCGCCCTCGGCAATGGCGGCACGCGCTACCGCCCGCAGTTGATCGAGCGCATCGCTCCGCCCGACGCAGAACCCACTTTCACCTTTCAGCCCGAAGTCGCCGGGACGTTGCCCATCAGCGAGGAGAATCTGGCGGTCATCCAGGAAGCCATGCGCAGCGTTATCGCCAACCGGCGCGGCACCGCCTGGCACCGCTTTACCGGCCTGGATATCCCCATAGCAGGCAAGACCGGCACCGCCCAATCCGGCTTCGGCGACCCGCACGCCTGGTTCGCCGGCTACACCTTCGCCGGGCGGGAGGATAAGCCGGATATTGCGGTAGCCGTGGTGGTGGAGAACGTCGGTGAAGGCTCGGATTACGCCGCGCCGATCTTCCGCCGCGTGGTCGAGCTGTATTACTTCGGCAACCCGCTCAGGTTGTATCCCTGGGAGTCGGGCTTTTACGTCACCCGCACGCCGCCTCCCGAAGAGGCTGAAGAGACGCCCCAACCGTAGCTGCCCACCGTGGCTCATCCATCGCCTGCCACTAATTCAGATCTGTCCTCAGAAACTCTGTCCGGCCTGATCGTGCGCCTCCAATCCGGGTTTTACACCGTGCAGACCGACCAGGGAGCGTTCGTCTGCCGCCTGCGCGGCCGCCTGATGAAGGGACCCCGCCTGGGGGATGTGGCCGCCCTGGGGGACCGGGTGCAGGTCACCCCCCTGGCTTCCGGGCGCGGCGTGATCGAGGCGGTCGAGGAGCGCCAGCGCATGCTCGCCCGCCTGGCGCCCACCCCCAAAGGCGAGTACCAGCAGGTGATCATCGCCAACCCCGACCAGGCGGTGTTCGTCTTTGCATGCTCGCACCCCGCCCCGCGCTTCGGGATGCTGGATCGCTTCCTGGTCATCGCCGAGAAGCAGAACATCCCCGCGCTGATCGTCGCGAACAAGCTGGACCTGGTTACTCCACAGGCAGCCCGCCTCCTCTTTGCTCGTTACGCCTCGCCGGGTTATCCGGTTTTGTATACCTCCGCCAAAACCGGCTTTGGGCTCGCCGAGCTGCGGGAGCAGCTATCGGGAAAAATTTCGGTTTTCGCCGGTCCCTCTGGAGCAGGCAAATCCAGCTTGCTGAACCTGCTGCTGCCCGGTTTGAATATAAAAGCCCGGGCGGTCAGCCGAGCCACCCGCAAAGGTCGCCACACCACCGTGGTGCGCGAGATGTATGCCCTGGAGGAGGGCGGCTATGTGGCCGATACCCCCGGCTTGAAAGCCTTCGCCCTGTGGGATATCGAGCCGGAGGAGCTGGACGGTTACTTTCCGGAGCTGCGCGAGCTGGTGGCGCACTGCCAGTTCAACGACTGCACCCACCTGCACGAGCCGGGCTGCGCGGTCAGGCGGGCGGTTGAGGCCGGCGAGGTGCACCCGGAGCGCTATGATTCTTATCTCAGGATGCGCCTGGGGCAGGAGGAGCAGCTCTAAAGGGCGGCTCGCCTTTCCACCCCCAGCCCGGGACATTCAGGCAGGCTGATGTTCGCCTCCTGGTAGCGCAGACCTTCGAAGGGGTCATCCCGGATCAGCAGCGGGCCGTCCAGGTCGACGTAATCGCACAGCGGGGCTAAATGGGCGGCCGCGGTGACCCCCAGGGATGTCTCCACCATGCAGCTCAGCATCACCTGCATGCCCAGCGCCCGGGCGGTGTGTATCGCCCGCAGTGCGCCTCTGATCCCTTCGCTTTTCATCAGCTTGATCACCACCCCGTCCGCCGCCCCGGCGTGGGCAGCCACGTCCCGGGCGGTCAGCACGCTTTCATCCACGAAGATGGGCGTATCTACGCCCTGCGCCCGTAGCTCGAGGCGCAGCCAGCGCAAACCTTCGATGTCGCCGGCCGCCAGGGGCTGCTCGACCAGCTCCAGGCCGTACTCTGCCAGTCGCGGGATGATTTCCAGCGCCTGCTCGCGGCCCCAGCCAGCGTTGGCGTCCACCCGCAGCCGGGCGGTGGTCGCAGCCCGGATGAGGGCGATGGTCTCCACGTCCCGCCCGCCTCCCAGCTTGATCTTGAGGATTGGGTAGCCGGATAGGCGGGCGCGCTCGGCCGCCGCCTCCGGCTCTTGGATGGGGATGGTGAAGGAGGTCTGCGGAAGCTTTGCAGGGTTCAAGCCCAGCAGGCGGTACAGCGGCTGCCCGATCTGCCTGGCCCACAGGTCGTGCAGGGCCATATCCACCCCTGCGCGGGCGGCCCGGCTGCCGGGGGGCAGGCGCTCCAGGATATCTTCGATCAGCGCCGGGTCCTCGCCCAGACATTCCTGGATGCCCCTCAGGTATTCGATAATCCCGGCTTGCGTTTCGCCGTAATAGGGCACCGCCGCGGCTTCCCCCAACCCGTGCGCCCCGCCCTGTTCGAGCCTGACAAGGACATTATGGCGCTGGTCGCTGGCGCCGTGGGCGATGCGGAAAGTGGTCTTTAAATTCAGGGTGATCGGCTCCCAGGTGATTTTCATGCTTCGCCTTGGACTTTGTAGCTCCTGCGTGATTACCAAAACCTGCCTACACTCACCAGGTTCTCCAATAGCCAGTGATTGTATAGCGGGCTGTGCGGGTCCAGGCTGTTGTAGGAGACACCCCAGGCGGTTCCATTGGCGTGGATCATCTCATCCCCGCCTAGCGAGATAGCCACATGAGAGATCGGTCGGTGAGACCCTTGGTCTGCCGACCCGAAAAATAACAGGTCGCCGGCTTGCGGCCTGCCCTGCACGAGTGTAGCGGCTTCGTGTTGCTGATCTGCGTCCCTGGGGGCGTTTACACCCAGGAAGATTAAGAATGTTTGCGCAAATCCGGAGCAATCGTACCCGAAAGGAGTCCGGCCTCCCCATAAATACGGCACGCCGATAAAGCGCTGAAGCAGGGAAATGGTGTAGCCGATGCCTTGCGGGTCGGGCTGCGGCAGCCTGTCTAGCGGTAATAAGTCGCCGGTATGCACCCACCAGCGGCGTCCATCTGGGAGTTGGATTGCTGTCCAACTATCCTTTTGCTCCTGGGCGATGGTTTTTACGCCAAAGGGGATTTTACCGGCTTCATGGCTGCCGCGCTCACCGGGCAGCGTCCCAGTGGGCGAGGCCGGCAGAGCGGCGCTTGGAGGAGAGGTGTAAGCCTGAGCCAGCCCGGCGATGATGACGGTATTGCATTTTGTCTGGTAATTTGAAATTTCGTCGGGTTCTAGGGGGGTTAACGCCCGGCTGTGCATCCAGCCCAGGTAGCCATCCTTTTCCAGCCTGACCCGGGTCCATTCACCGTGCTCTTCCAGGGTGCGCAGCGCTTCGCCGAGCAGCGCCTGGCTCAGGCGCCCCGAGTGGTTGTCCGGCTCGCCCCGCAAGTCGGTAACGCCACGGTTGACCAGCCCCCAGGCTGTCTGCTCTGTCAGCAAGATGCTCACATCGTCCTCTACCTCGTCAATTTGGCTGGCTGCCAGGCTGGCATAGGCTGCCTGGAGCTGCGCGCGGGTCAGCACCTCGCCTGCCAGCCTGATCTTGTGCGCGCCTGTGGTCGTTACACTGCTGCTGGCGCGCAGGTTGAAAATAGTCTCACGTCGATCTTTGAAACGCTGGCAGCCCAGGCGGTACAGGAGATCGTTCGGCTCTTCCCCGCGGTGATCCAGGAAGCTGCTGACTCGCTCAATCCATTCGAACAGGCGCTCATCGTGCACGTTGTGCCCGGTCTCTTCAGGCGCCCACAACTCCGCCTCTGGGATATGCTGGGCGATGAATTGGGCATGCCTGGCGGGGGCGTTCACGCTGTCCTTCTCTCCCTGGATGACCAGCACCGGCTGCCTGACCCGCCTCAGATCCTCCGGGGTGTAATTCGGCTCTGTAATGATCTCTTGCAAGGTGATCTCCAGCAGCCTGCGCCAGTAATCAGTCCCGTGGGTTGGCCCGTGAAGGGCAGTCATTTCCTCAATCCAGGCCGGGTTCTCTCGAGCGACTCGCTCCGGGTCAAATACGACTGGCTCTCTGTCGATTAAATCCTGGCTTACATAGGCATTGGCGGCTTGCAACACGGCGCTTTGCACCACCTCCGGGTGCTCCATCAGGGTTACCAGGGCAACGTTGCCGCCATTGCTGTGCCCAATGATATGCGCCTGGCTGTAGCCAAGGGCCCGAACCAGCGCGGCGATATCCGCCGCCATCTCTCTAAATGAGTACGATCTCGTCGGGTTGGTGCTCTGCCCGTGGCCGCGGCAATCTGGCACAAAGACCTGGTACTGGCGCGCCAGCAGTGGGGCGACTGTGCCCCAGTCGGCGCGACCAGTTTTGCATGCGCTGTGGATCAAGACGATTGGCGTAGCCTTGCGGTGCTCAGTTCCGAAAACCTCGTAAAATAGTCGGGCAGCGTTTATCTCCATGAAGGGCATAGCCAGGTCTCCTCATTTGCGCGCCAGAGCCAGCAGCGTGCGAAAAGCAGCATAAATGGTGAGCATATCCTGCGCGCTGTAGCCGACCCTGCGGTCCTGCAGGCGTACTGCGCCGGGCATGGTCATGGCTTTATCGGCCATCTCGGATTGGACGAATTCCACCACCATGTGGATCGGTGCATTGACTTTAAAAGGTGCGGGAGCGTTTCCGGCTTGCAGGCGCGCGACAGCCCGGCTGGCAGCTTGCTGGATGATCTTTTGCGTCGCGGCGGGCGGCAGGCATTCGGCTGTCATGCGGCTGGTGGCCTGCTTAACCACGGCGGTCTCGACCTGCCCCAAAAAATCCACGGCTTCCGCACACACCGTCTGGTCTCCGGAGATCATGGTCACCGGCACATCAAAATGCCCGCACACCGCTGCGTTCAACCCCGTCTCGCCAAACAGGCGCTCGTTGATCCATAAGTTTGCCACCCGTTCGTCCGACCAGGTATGGTCCAGGATGGCGTTTTGGGCGCCACTGCGGGCGTGGTAGCCCACCAGGAGAACCCCGCTCACACCGCTTTCTACGCCAGCCACCATGGACAGCGGGGCGGGCGTGCCAGAGTTCAGGCGCGCCCGTGGGTCCAGCTCTTCGATCAGGATGTTACGGCTGTTGTTGTGCCCATCCGCAACGATCACTTCGCTTGCCCCAGCCTCGAAAGCGCCCCGGATGGCGGCATTGACATCCTCAGTCATGATCTGGCGAAAACGCGGGTAATCCGGGCTACCGGGCATCACCTGATCCCAGTTGACCACGCCCGAGATGCCCTCCATATCTGCTGCAATCAAGATCTTCATTTTTCTTGCTCCTGGCAAAGGTTGAATTTCACAATGTGCAGTTTAACACATTGTTCGGCTTGCGCGGTAATATTAGGAAGGACGTGAAAAAACCCTAGGGTTGTAATTTTTTGAACTTTCTGGTAATCTCAGACGTAGTTAATAGTTGAGGTCAGAAAATTTCAAGCTCGGAATGCGGTTTTTGCCATACTTTGTCCGGATCAGGTATTGTCGACTGGGAGGAGTTGGGTTAACATTATGCATATAGCCATTACCTGGCCCTTTTTATATTCAAGACACACGACCAAAGACTAGCGGTAAAGCTTCCAAACTATGAGATAACGCATTGGAAAAGAATACCATCCTGGATATACACAATTTGCGCACAGAGTTTCACACCCAAGATGGCGTGGTGCACGCGGTTAACGGGATATCCTTCAAGCTAGGTGAAGGCGAATCGCTCGGCATTGTGGGCGAAAGCGGTTGCGGCAAGAGCGTTTCGATGCTCTCTGTCATGCGCCTGCTCCCGCAGCCCCCAGCCAAGATCAAGGCAGACACACTCAATTTTTTTGAGCGCAATATCTTAGAAAGCTCCGAGGCTGAGATGCGCAACCTGCGCGGCAGCCAGATTGCTATGATTTTCCAGGATCCAATGACCTCTTTAAACCCGGTGCTGACCATTGGCTACCAGCTTACAGAGCCGTTGAAAATGCACCTGGGCATGGATAACCAGGCGGCGACCGATCGAGCGGTGGAGTTGCTTCAGATGGTCGGCATCCCCGAGGCGCGCGGCCGCTTGAACGATTACCCGCACCAATTTTCGGGCGGCATGCGCCAGCGGGTGATGATCGCCATGGCGCTCTCCTGTAACCCGGCTTTGCTGATCGCCGACGAACCCACGACGGCTTTGGATGTCACCATCCAGGCCCAAATTATCGACCTGGTCAAGCAGCTTCGCGATCAATTTGGCCAGGCGCTGATCTGGATCACGCACGACCTGGGCGTGGTTGCCGGTCTGGCGGAACGGGTGATCGTGATGTATGCCGGCTTTATCGTGGAAGAAGCGCTGATCGAAGACTTGTATGCCAACCCGCGCCATCCCTATACCAAGGCGCTGCTGCGTTCTTTGCCGCGCGTGGATGGCAGCCGCTCGCAAAAATTAGAGTCAATTGAAGGCCTGCCGCCTGACCTGATCATGTTGCCGCGCGGCTGCCCCTTTGCTCCGCGCTGCACCTATGTCAAAGATAAATGCCTGGAGGTGAATCCCCCTCTCGAGGAAATCAGTGGGCACCACAAGATTGCTTGCTGGGTAAACGTGGATACAGGTGATCTGCGATGAATTCCAACAACGTCTTGATCAAGGTAGATAATCTTACCAAGCATTTCCCGATTATTCGTGGGGCGATCATCCAGCGCCAGGTGGGCGCAGTTCAAGCAGTGGATAAAGTTTCATTTGATATACGCGAGGGCGAGACTTTGGGCCTGGTAGGTGAGAGCGGCTGCGGCAAGTCCACCACCGGGCGATGCATCGTCCAGCTCATCCGTCCCACTTCCGGCAAAGTGCTTTACCGTGGGAAAGAATTAACCCAGCTCAAGGGTGAGCGACTGCGCCAGGAACGCCGCAACATGCAGTTCATTTTTCAAGATCCTTACGCTTCTCTCAACCCAAGGATGACGGTTGGTGATATTGTCGGCGAGCCGCTCGATATCCATGGCCTGGAAAAGACCAGGAAAGAACGCAACGAGCGCGTGAAGGTGCTCCTGCGCCTGGTGGGGTTGAATCCCTATTTCATCAACCGCTACCCGCATGAGTTCTCGGGTGGTCAGCGCCAGCGAATTGGTGTGGCGCGCGCCCTGGCTTTGAACCCCGAATTTATTGTCTGTGACGAGCCTATTTCAGCCCTGGATGTATCCATCCAGGCGCAGGTGGTCAACCTGCTGGAGGAGCTGCAGGGCAGGTTTGGCCTGACTTACCTGTTCATCGCCCACGACCTGAGCATGGTGCGGCATATCTCCGATCGCACAGCCGTAATGTACCT
>DATEDC010000191.1:0-2236 GCA_035286585.1 Anaerolineales bacterium | reverse complement strand
TGCCCGGCCCATTCCGGCCAGCGCCGCACCATGCAGGCAGGTGGCCACGGCCCTCCAGATCTGAAACTCATGCTTCTCGGCGATGTCCAACACGGCCTGCGCGCGCCCTTGTACGAGTTCCGCCTCCCGCCTCCACAGATGGAGCAAACCGGTATGAAACAGTGCATAGGCTAGACTGAACGGGTGATTCAACCTCTTGGCTAGAGCCACAGCGTCGTTTGCCCGTTCGAGAGCGCGATCCGGGAAGCCAAGCATCCACAGGACCAGGGCGGACGTGGTGAAACACGCTACCCCCGGGTTATTGCCGAGCCGGAAACGACGCGAGCGGTCCTGATCGGGATCGTAATTAGCAATCCCTTTCTCCAGGTGATCCAGGCCCAAGCTAAGATCACTGAGGAAAGCCAGGTTATATCCCAGCACCAAATGCCCCTCGACTCGCATGCTCGCATCGTCATGCCGCTCGGCCAGGCTCAAGATCTGTTCTCCCATCCGAGCTCCCTTCTCGAAGTCACCCACGTAGATATAGAAGCTGGACAGTCCTCGCAGAACGGGAAACAGTTGGGGGATCTCTCCCTGCCCCTGACAGAGTTCCAGGGCGCGGGTGTATGCCTCTTCAACCTCCTGCGTGCAGCCTTTGATGGCCATCAGCGCCCGGGCCAGGCTTATCCGTAACATGATCTCCTGCTGGGCGCGCTCCGGCGTCGATGGCGTAGAAGCAAGGACGTTCAGCAAATCGCCGGTGGAATCCACCATAGCGTGGTACCATCCTCGCGCATCATAGAGCAGCCACAGGCAGTCGGTTAATTTGCGGAGCTGCTCGAGATTCCCTTCCGCCACCCAGTAGTGCCAGGCGGTTTGCACGTTCTCGATATCGGATTCCATCTCCTCTAACGCCGCCTCCCGTCCGTAGCCGGTCAAGCGCTCCCATTTACGCTGTGTGAAGTCAGCGAAGTAGGTGGCGTGGGCCCGGCGGGCAGCGGCGCTGAACTCGGGGTCCTCTTCCAGCCGTTCCGCAGCGTATTCCCGGATCGTTTCCAGCATCAGTAACCGGGGCTCTCCGGTGCCCTGATCCACCTGCCGAATCAGGTTTTTGTCCACCAGGGAGGCCAGTCCATCGAGAATGTCCACCCCCGTCTCATCCAGACTCTTGATCCCGCTAGCCACCGCTTCGACCGCCTCGAACGTGCAGCTGGGAAACACGGAGAGCAGCGCAAATAACCGCTGCTCCCCAGGGTCGAGCAGCTCATAGCTCCAGTCAATGGTGTCGCGTAGCGTCTGTTGCCGGACCGGCAGGTCACGCGCCCCTCCCCGAAGCAGTTTCAATCGGCTCCCCAGTCGCTCGAGCAGAGACTGAGGCGAAAACAGATTAATCCGGGCGGTGGCGAGCTCGATCGCCAGCGGCAGGCCGTCCAACCGCAAGCAGATCTCAGCGACCGCCGGTGCGTTCTCATTCGTCACTTCAAAGCCAGGCTTCACCGCCAGGGCGCGCTCGATAAACAACCGTACCGCCTCATACTGGGTCAGTTGTTCGATAGACAGTTGTTTGAGATCGGCCTTGGGCAACGCCAGCGGGGGGACTAGAAAGACATGCTCGCCGCGCACGTGCAGCGCTTCTCGGCTGGTTACCAGCAGCTTCAGCTGGGGGCAATCTCGGAGCAGTTCCACCATCTTGGACGCCGCAGCCGTGACTTGCTCAAAGTTATCGAGGAGCAGCAACATCATCTGGGCTCGCAAGTGTCCCTTAAGCTCATCGAGCAGCGGTCGATCGCTTGTTTCCCTTAGGCCGACCGCTCGGGCAATGGCAGCGAGGACGGACTCGGGCTCGCCGATGGAGGCCAGGTCGACAAAGAAAACCCCATCCTCGAAGCGATCGATCAGGTCAGTGGCCGCCTGGAGCGCCAAACGGGTCTTTCCTGTGCCGCCGGGACCGGTCAAGGTAACCAGGGGCACATTCTCTCGCATCAGGAGATCTTTCACAGCCTTCACCTCCGCCTGGCGGCCGATGAAGCTGGTCAGTTGAACGGGTAGATTATTGGGGAATATATTCAGCGATTTGAGCGGAGGAAAATCAGCGGGCAGGTCGGGATGAATGAGTTGATAGACATGCTCAGAGTGGACCAGGTCTTTGAGGCGATGCTCGCCCAGATCACGCAAGGACGCGCCAACCGGTAACTGATCGCGCACAAGGTCAGCAGTGGTTGTCGATAAAAGTGTTTGCCCACCGTAGCCGATGGAC
>DATEDC010000190.1:0-17646 GCA_035286585.1 Anaerolineales bacterium | reverse complement strand
GAAATCCGGGCGGGTCATCAATATCAGCACCGACGCGGCTCACGCTCACGTGGCGAACGTCAGCTATGCGGCGAGCAAGCACGCCATTGAGTCGTATAGCCGTTCCGCTGCCGCCGAAATGGGCAAATATGGTATTACCGTCAACGTGGTCGCCCCGGGGCCGATCCAGACCGGTTACCTCAGACCGCAAGAAGTTGAAGAGATCGCCTCCGCCACGCCCCTGGGCCGGGTCGGCGAGCCCGAAGACGTGGCCGATGCGGTGGTTTACCTCGCTTCCGAGCAGGCCAGGTGGATCACCGGGCAATTAATCTACATCGGCGGCGGCTGGAGGATGCAACAGTAAAAAGAAAAACTGTCTCAAAATAGGGACAAACGTATGGAAGAGGATACGAAAGGCGTAACAATAACTCCGGCACCCGCCGCCCTCAAAGGAGAAGTCATGAACAAGTCAACCCGCCGTATCAAAGGACTAGGTGAAGTGTCCATCCGCGTCAAGGATCTTGACGCCATGCACAAGTTTTACGAAGAAGTGGTTGGGCTCGAAGTGCTGAGGCGAGATGAGAGTTTTGTTTTCTTCAAAGTCGCAGAGGGATATGGCGGTCATACACAGAATCTCGCCCTCTTTGAGGTAGGTGAACGGTCTTTCATCGAGACAAAGTCTCCAGAATTGAGTAAAGAAAAGACGACGCTCCATCACATTGCGCTCAATGTTTCGCTTGAAGATTTCGAATCCGAGAAAAAGCGACTCGAGGGCTTGGGGCTAAAGGTACGTGCGGCTGTACACGAGTGGTTGCATGTCCGCTCTCTGTACTTCCCCGATCCGGAGGGGAATCAATTAGAGTTTGTCTGTTACGATGAAAGTGTACGATAGGCGGGGTGCGGGTGTGCCATCAAATGCCGCCGCCCAACACTGCTTGTAGCTGAAGAAGTTCGCTTATCCTATACAAAAATGTATAGGATAACACAACGCATGTCGTGCGTTACCGAGTTTCTTTATTCAAGCATCGGCATTTTAATTCCATGCCGCCGGGCGGCGGCGACGGCTTCCTCGTAGCCGGCGTCCGCGTGGCGCACGATTCCCATGCCAGGGTCGGTGGTGAGCACCCGTTCCAGGCGGCGGGCGGCCTCGGGGGTGCCATCCGCGACGATCACCTGCCCGGCGTGCTGGCTGAAGCCGATGCCCACCCCGCCGCCGTGGTGGAAAGAGACCCAGGTCGCCCCGCCGACGGCGTTGATCAGGGCGTTCAGGATCGCCCAGTCGCTGATCGCGTCGCTGCCATCCAGCATGCCCTCGGTCTCGCGGTTGGGGGAGGCCACCGAACCGGCGTCGAGATGGTCGCGACCGATGACGATCGGCGCCCTGACCGCGCCTTCTGCCACCAGGTTGTTGAACAGCAGGCCCGCCTGGAGGCGCTCCCCGTAGCCCAGCCAGCAGATGCGCGCCGGCAAGCCCTGGAAGGGGACCTTATCGCGGGCCATGCGCAGCCAGCGGTGCAGGTGCTCGTCCTCGGGGAAAAGCTCCATGACCGCTTCGTCGCTGGCGTAGATATCCTCCGGGTCGCCGGAGAGCGCCACCCAACGGAAAGGACCCTTGCCCTCGCAGAAAAGCGGGCGGATATACGCCGGGACGAAGCCGGGGAAATCGAAGGCGTTTTTGACGCCCTGATCGTAAGCGCGCTGGCGCAGGTTGTTGCCGTCATCGAAGACCTCCGCTCCCTGGCGTTGGAAGGTGAGCATGGCTTCCACGTGGCGGGCCATCGCTTCCATGGAACGGCGCTGGTATTCAGCCGGATCGGTTCGACGCAGCTCGTCGGCAGCGGTCAGGCTCAAACCGGAGGGGATGTACATGAAGACGTCGTGGGCGGGGGTCTGGTCGGTGACCACGTCGGGGACCACGCCGCGGATCACCAGCTCGGGGTAAATGTCAGCCGCATTGCCGATCATGCCAATCGACCTGGGGATCTCCTTTTCCAGGCACTCCTCCACCAGGGTCATGGCCTCTTCCAGCTCATCGACGACCAGGTCCACGAAGCCGGTCTCTTTGCGTCGCCGGGCGCGTTCTGGGTCAACTTCCACGATCAGCCCCACGCCTTTGTTCATGGTGATCGCCAGGGGCTGCGCGCCGCCCATGCCGCCCAGGCCAGCCGTGAGCACGAATTTGCCCTTGAGAGAGCCCCAGCCCCGCTGGTGAGCCAGGGAGCCGAGCGTCTCGTAGGTGCCCTGCAGGATGCCCTGGGTGCCGATATAAATCCAGGAGCCGGCCGTCATCTGCCCGTACATGATCAGCCCCCGGGCAGCCAGCGCGTCGAAGTGCTCCTGGGTGGCCCAATGGGGCACCAGGTTCGAGTTGGCGATCAGCACCCGCGGGGCGTCCGGGTGGGTGGTGAACACCGCCACAGGCTTGCCGGACTGCACAAGCAGGGTCTCGTCGTCTTCGAGCTCGCGCAGCGCCCTCAGGATCGCATCGAAGGCCTCCCAACTGCGGGCCGCCTGGCCGCGCCCGCCGTAGACCACCAGGTCGTCCGGGCGCTCGGCGACTTCCGGGTCCAGGTTGTTCTGAATCATGCGGTAGGCCGCCTCAGTGAGCCAGGATTTGCAGGTCAACTGCGCCCCGCGCGGGGCGCGCACAGTGCGTTTCATTGGCATGACACCCTCCACAAATTAAGGAAAAAAACCCTTCCGCGCTGATTATAGCTGGAAGGGAATGAGTGAGCAAACAGGTTTTCAGGCGCGCTGTCAGGCTGCCCTACCGGCCTGCCTCAAAAGACTCAAGTTATTAGGCTCAGCGACGGTGTACCCCCAGGCTGAGAAGCAGTGCTGGGCGTGAACCCACTTACGCGGGCGTGGCAATCTAATCGGATGCGGGGACGGTTGCCCTGGCGAGCACAGCGCCAAAGCTGGTTTCCTTCAAGGTGTTGACCAGCTCAGCCTGGGCTTCACACCAGACCGGGCGCATGGGGCAGTCTTCGCCAAAGATGCACGATGAGCCGCCATCTGCCACACATTCATTCAGCAGGATCGGGCCATCGATCGCTTCCACCACCTCGAGCAGGGAGATATACTCCGGTGAGCGGGCGAGCGAGACGCCGCCGCGTGCCCCGCGCGAAGTCTGGAGCAGGCCGGCTACGGACAACTGGGAGACGATCTTCGCCAAAAAGGAGGGCGGGATGTGCTGTTCCTGGGCGATCTGGCTGGTGGCGGCGCGTTTTTCCTCTCCCAGCTTTGCCAGGTAGTGGACGGCGCGCACGGCGTAATCTGCTTGACGGGTGATCTGCATGCTAATACTCCTAATTCGGAATTCAAGGATAGTTTTTATCAATGATATTTTAGACTGGTTTTAGCCAATTCACAAGTGACAGATATCACAGCCAGAGGATGACGGTCGTCTAATAAATGTGACAGTTTACAGCCGAAAAGGCACCTTTCAGGCTAAATTATGGTAAGATTGCCAGCAGGTGGAAACAGAGGCTTCAGTTAGCGATGATTTCCTGCTGAATTATGTCCGACCCTGGGTGCTCATCCGGCTGTGCTGAACTGGTCAATCATTAATCCATTTCTTTTTATTGGAGGCATTTTCCTATGAAACAAATCTGCGTGGTAGGCGTTGGCTATGTGGGCATCGTCACGGCGGCCTGCTTTGCCGACCTGGGCAACCGGGTAATTGCTCTGGACATTATCGAAGAAAAGATCGAGGGTTTAAAGCGGGGCGAGATGCCCATTTACGAGCCGGGTCTCAAGGAATTGGTGGATCGCAACGTGCTCGCCGGGCGCTTGACCTTTACAACCTCGTATGCTGAAGGCCTGGAAGGCACCGAATTCGTGTTTATCGCCGTGGGCACCCCCTCCGGCGTGGACGGCGAGGCGGACCTGCGCTACGTCGCCGCCTCGACCCGCTCGATCGCCGAAAACATGCGCTCCCCGGTGATCATTATCAATAAATCCACTGTGCCGGTGGGCACGGGCGACTGGGTTGCGGATATCGTGCGCAGCAATCAGAAAGAGCCCATCCCCTTCTGGGTGGTCTCCTGCCCGGAGTTTCTGCGGGAAGGCTCGGCGATCAGCGACTTCATGCAGCCGCACCGCACCGTGTTGGGCTCGCTCGACCCAGCCGCAGCCGAGAAAGTAGCCCAATTGCACTTGCCTCTGCGCGCCCCGATCATGATCACCGACCTGCGCACCGCTGAGATGATCAAGTACGCCTCCAACGCCTTCCTGGCGACCAAGATTTCGTTCATCAACGAAATCGGCAATATCTGCGAAGAGCTCGGCGCGGATGTGAAAGAGGTAGCAGCCGGGATGGGCTACGACAAGCGCATCGGCCCGTTCTTCCTGGACGCCGGCCTGGGATACGGTGGCTCGTGCTTCCCGAAAGATGTCAAAGCGCTGGCTTACATGGCGGCGGAAAAGGGCCGCCACCCGCAGCTCCTCAACGCGGTCATGGAAATCAACGATGACCGGCGCCCCATGGCGGTGAACCGCCTGAAAGAGATGCTCGGCGAGCTGAAAGGCATGCGGGTGGGATTGCTGGGGCTGTCATTCAAGCCGAACACGGATGACATGCGCGACGCACCCGCAATCACCATCGCCGACAAACTGCACGAAGCCGGGGCGAGCGTGCGCGCCTACGACCCGGTAGCGATGGAGGTGGCCAAACCGCTGCTGCCCGAAGTACAGATGTACGCCGACCCATACGCCATGGCGGCGGGCTGCGACGCCCTGATGGTGGTGACCGAGTGGAACGAGTTCAAGCAGCTTGACCTGGAGCGGATCCGCCAGGCGATGAATCAGCCTGTGATCTTCGACGGGCGCAACATTTACGACCCGGACCTGATGGCGCGCATGGGATTTCACTATCGCGGCCTGGGGCGCGGCTACAACGGCGCCAAGATCCAGGACACCCACCGCTCGGAATTCGTCAAAGCGACGCTATGACTTGAAACGAGCAGGTGGTGGATAGCACGTTTAAACCTTGTAAACCAATCCGAACGAGGACGTGACAGGCGTCAAGCATGACACCTCCCGAATTTATTGTTCGGGAGGTGTCACGCTTGCTGTTCCAACTTTACGGATGGGCACGACTCAGTTTATCAACGGCTAGTCGATTCAGACTGACACCCGATTCCGCCGCTTCCAGCGCCAGGCGCCGGTGCAGTTCAGGTGGAACGCGCACCATGAAACGACCGCTGTACTTTTTCACAGCGAGCGGTTCAGGGATATGTTCCTCGTTAGCCTGCAAATCTGCCACAACGTCTGAAACCACCTGGCGGATACCCCGCAAAGCTGCCTCTGGCTCGGAAGCCAGCCAACTCAAGCTGGGGAATTCAGAACATAGACCCAAATACTCACCGTCCTCTTCAGACCAGGTGACACGATACGTATAATGATCATTCTTCAACATTTTCTTGCGCCTCCAATCGCTCAATAGCTTTGAGCACTTGCTTTACCTGATAAGCTTTTGCCAATCCTTTGTTGTTTTGTATATTGATACGCGGATCACCCTGCCAGGGAGTTTTGTAAATCCTGTGACTGCTGCCGATTTGTCTGGCTTCTCCAAAATAATGATCACAAACTTTGCACAGCTCGTTATAAGCGACACCCTTCGGGTTGCGCTGCATAATTGCTAGGATGTCTTTGATTTTTGGCATGATTAAATAATACCACTATTGATACTATTGTCAATAATATTTAAGTTGACCAACAAAGTGTTGGCTTTATAATACAAAACATGCCAGCGAAATCTGTTTCACGCCCGCCTGTGTGCGACTACGAAGGCTCGGAGTACCAGGCTTCGTTCTGGGGTGCGGGCGATAGGGCTTACGAGGACCGCGTTGAGGCGATTGCCTTACGGCGCCTGCTGCCCGCCGCCGGTGAGCTTTTACTGGAGGTGGGGGCGGGTGCGGGGCGCAACACGCCGCGCTACATGGGATTCCGGCGGGTGGTGCTGCTGGATTACTCGCGCAGCCAGTTGGAGCAAGCCCAGAGGCGCCTGGGCCGGGACTCGAGATATATTTACGTTGCCGCGGACGCCTATCGCCTGCCCTTCGTAGCGGGGTTGTTCGACGCGGCGACCATGATCCGCACCCTGCACCACATGCTGGAACCCGAGCGCGCCCTGCAGCAGGTGCGCAGTGTCTTGCAGGCGGGTGGGACCTTCATCTTAGAGTACGCCAACAAGCAAAACCTGAAAGCGGTTTTTCGTTATATCCTCAGGCGGCAGCGCTGGAGTCCCTTCACGCCGGAGGCGATCGAATTCGCCGCCCTGAACTTCGATTTTCACCCCAAAAGCGTGCGCAGGTGGCTGGCGGAGAGCGGCTTTCGTCTGGACCGGCAATTGACCGTGTCGCATTTCCGGCTGGGGCTGCTCAAACGCACCCTGCCGTTGGGCCTGCTGGTGGGATTGGACGCGCTGATCCAGTGGACGGGCGACTGGTGGCAGCTAACCCCCAGCGTGTTCGCCCGCTGCACAGCCGTAGGCGATTCCGCCTCGGCGGAGCCGGGCGCTTTCTTCCGCTGCCCGGAATGTGGGGGCGACGAGTTGGAAGAAGGCCCGGATGCGCTGGTCTGCCCGCAATGCGCCAGCCGCTGGTCGATGAGGGATGGCATCTACGATTTCAGACGAACGCTATAGATATTTTTGAATGGCATTCGTCAGCTTATCTAGATGACCCATTCCTTCCACTTCAACAGCAGCAAGGTATGCTGATACCCGCCACAAATCGCGCCTTTCGCCAAATCCCGGATCAATGGGTATAACCTCTTGATAGCCAATAAATACCTCATCAGGCACAGGCTGAAAATAATCAACATATGCAAGGTCCATCTCGGGATTTCCGTAGAACACGGCGGGATCGATAACCATTACTCCCTTCTCCGTTGTGACAAAATTATTTTGTTGTGCATCTCCGTGTAAAAGCGAGGGTTCCATTTCCGGGATGGAAAGGTCGGGAAGACGTAAGATGAATTGTTCGACCTGCCGAATGGTTTCCGTAGGCAGGTTTCCCGAGTCGATTGCCCCCATCAAGCGCGGCCAGAGCCGGCGCTCGATGTAAAAGGTCAACCAATCCCTCATAGGCCGGTTGTCTTGATAGAGGGGCCCAAAGTAACCTTGCTTTTCGTAACCCCATCGATCTCCTTTAACTAGATGAATACGGGCGAGCGTGCGCCCGATTTCTCGCCAGCGCTCGGATGTTCTCTCAACGGCTTGAACCGCTTCAAGAACCATCATAACTCCATCTCCAACCGAAACAATACCAATTAGAGACGGGGTCAATACGCCTGCACATTCAGAGAGCAGTTGCAACCCCGCCAGTTCAACCTGAAACTGGTCTAATCCATTCGCCGCTTCACTGAGCTTTACAAAGACAGAAAAAGTCCCATCCGAAAGAATCGCGGATGGATGGGAAGCGAGCTCGTCCATAAGCCTGAATTCTTTTACCCTCCACTTCCCCCGATAACGTTGCGAAACAATCTGTTCAACAGGGATACGATATGGATCGCTTAGCAATCGATGAGATCGTGATTCTTTATACATTTCTAATTCTTTACTAGTGAGGGACATAGGTCTTCTCTAACACCCAGAAATGAGATAATCCTAACACACGCAGAGGGGTACGCTCCAGCGCCTGTAAGACAGACCGCAAGAGGCGCCCGATAAGAGGCCAGCGGGCGATGATGTTATCGTAAGCGCCGAATATCACCGTGCGTCTCACGAAGCGCAGCGGCAGCCCGGCGAACAGGCGCTCCAGGTCCCGCCGAGAATAGGCGCGCACATGTGGGACAAGGCGGTCCCGCCAGCGCGGCGGCAGGTAATTGACCAGGGGTATATTGCCAAAGCGGTAGCGCCCGCGCCAGTAGACGCCGTGGGTTTCGAAGGGATAGCCCCGGTTGGGGACAAAGAGCGCCAGGCGTCCCTCCGCTTTCAAGACACGCACTATCTCGACCAGGGCGGCCCGGTCGTCTCGGACGTGCTCGAGCACCTCGTGGCTGAGCACCAGGTCGAAGCACTCCGTCGGAAAAGGCAGGCGCTCGCCAGCCGCGTTGAGGATGCAGTCCGAGCGGGCGCGGGCTTCCCGGGCGCGCTCGAAATCGTATTCCAGGCCGATCACCAACCCGGCGTGGGGCGCCAGGTGCGCCACGTACATGCCTACGCCGCAGCCATTCTCCAGCACCCTGCCCTTGACCCGCTCCCCGGCAGCTTCCAGGAGCAGGTCCAGGCGGCGCTGCTGCCCGGCGCGCCAGACGTAAGAAGGCTCGCCGCGCAGGGCGGCTTTCTCCAGGTCCCGCTCTCGCTCCAGGCTCACGGGAAGGTCCACTCCTGCTT
This sequence comes from Anaerolineales bacterium, assembly GCA_035286585.1. Classification (GTDB taxonomy): domain Bacteria; phylum Chloroflexota; class Anaerolineae; order Anaerolineales; family UBA4823; genus DSOS01. The sequence goes on along the minus strand of DATEDC010000190.1, from coordinate 9,326 downwards.
GAAGCCAAAACCCCGGCGGTTGTCCACCAGGCGCAGCCACTGGGGGGTAAACACGTACAAGGCGTTTTGGGCGACCACGTCTTTCAGCCCGCTGACAAAGGGGAACTTAGCCAGGTAACACGCCCAGGCAGTCTCCCACTCCGGACCAGGCGCTAACTGGCGCACGTGGCCGCGCATCTGCAAACCGCGGATATCCTCCCAGTCGTAGCACTCCGGGTAGCAGGCCGCGGCCGCCCGGGGGTTGGCTAAGATATCCCGACTGTGCTGGCTGTCGGGGTGAGAAAAGAAATAAAGTTGGGGCAGCTCGCCCGGCGCAAGGGACAGGCTGGCGGCGAAATACACCGCCGCGGCGTGCGGTTCGCCATCCGGACCGCAGGTGGCCAGGGTCAGGGTGGAGAGCGCCAGCAGGTCCTCGAAGGGGCGCGCCTCAGTCGCAGCGGGGGATGCCATCAGGGGTTTTTCGAGATGCCGCGCCATTCCAGGTAGGCGGAGTTGGGGATGCCAAGACGACTCAGGACGCGCCCAACGGTATTATCCACGATATCCGCCACGCTCTGCGGGCGGGCGTAGAAGGCGGGCACCGGCGGGAAGATGATCACTCCAGCCTGGGCAGCCTGGTCCATCAGGCGCAGGTGGCCGCGGTGCAGGGGCGTCTCGCGCACCACCAGCAGCAAGGGGCGACCCTCCTTGAGGGTGACATCGGCGGCGCGGGTGATCAGGTCATCGGCATAGGAATTGGCGATGGCAGACAGGGTCTTGATCGAGCAGGGGATAACCACCATGCCCAGCGTGGGAAACGAGCCTGAGGCGATTGCCGCCCCGATATCGGCATGGTTGTACACCACATCCGCCAGAGCCAAAACGTCGCTGATCTTCCAATCCGTTTCTAGAGCGATCGTCACCCGCCCTGCAGGCGAGAGCACCAGGTGGGTTTGGATCTCCAACGAAGCAGCGATCTCCAGTAATCGGATACCTAGAATGACGCCCGAGGCGCCTGTGATCCCGACTACGATCCGCCGCGGGGGCTGGCTGGGTCTCTCAACATCAGCGTTCATTTCACCCCCCAATGGATGGCGACCGTGCCGAACATCAGTCGGCGGAAGCCGACCTGGCTGAACCCGGCAGAGATCATCCTCTCAGCCAGCGCTTCGGCGCTCAAGAAGCCCTGGGTGGAATCCGGAAGGTAGCGGTAGGCCTCCGCGGAGCCCGAAATCCAGCCTCCCAGCGTGGGGATGACGGTGTGCAGGTGAAAATTAACCAGCGGGGTGAACATATTTCGCCGCGGACGGGTGGTATCCAGGGCTACCATCCTGCCGCCCGGCTTGAGGGTGCGGTGCTGCTCGCCAAGCGCAGCAGAAATATCCTCAACGTTGCGCAACAGGAAGCCCGATACCACGGCATCGAAGCTGGCGTTGGGGAAAGGCAGTGCCATGGCGTTGGCAGCCACCCAATCCAGGCGCTCAGACCCTGGGCGTCGCTGCCCGAAGCTCATCATCTGCAGGGTGAAATCAGCCGCCACAGGCCGGCAGTCCGGGCGCTGGCGCAAGGCTTCGAAAGCCAGGTCGCCCGTGCCGGCGCCCAGGTCCAGCAGGCGAGCCCTGGGGTGAAGGGTGAGGCGGCGGATCACCTCCGCCCGCCAGCGCACATCCTGCCCGAAGGTCATCAGGCGATTCATCAAGTCGTAGCGGTGGGCGATGTGAGCGAACATGCCCTGCACATATCTGGCCCGCTCCGGGCCGCTCAGATCAGCCATTCTTTACCCAGCTAAATTCTTAAGCAAAGCCGCATCCTCCGCCTTGGCCACGCGCCGCCCGGCGTCCACATCCACCCGCGTGAGCAGGAATCCGCCGAGGATGAAAAAGGCGATAATGCTGAGCACCGCCGGGCGGCTGCTGCCGAAAGTGGTCGCGGCCCAGGCGAAAATCAGCGGGCCGACGATTGCGGAGAACTTTTCCATGACCCCGAACAAACCGAAGAACTCGCCGCTCTTGGCCGCCGGAGCCATGCTGGCAAACAGGCTGCGGCTGAGCGCCTGGCTGCCGCCTTGCACCACCGCCACCATCCAGGCCAGGAACCAAAATTCGATCACCGAGTCTAATAAATAGCCCCAGATGGCGATGACCGTATACACAGCCAAAGCCAGGAGAATGCTGCGCTTGGTGGTAAAAGTTTCTGCCAGCCCGGAGAACAGCAGCTTGCCCAGGAGCAGGGAAAGCAGCAGCCCAAGCGCCTCGAGGACGGCGATCAAGCCGATAATCTGCAGCAGGTTGCTCACCCTCACGGGCGGCAAGACCTGGATTTCTGCCAATGTCATCAGGCTGCCCTGGCTCTCCGGGGCGCGCTCGCCGGTATTCACCAGGGTGAGCGTGTGCTCGCCTGGAGCATCAACTTCGACTGTGCGGCTGAGGTCATAGCGTTTATTGGGGCTGTATCCATCGATGGTCACAGGCTGGTCAGTATTTTCATCCAGCAAGGGCTGCCCATCTACCAGCACCGCCCAGATGCCATGATCGGGTCCATTGCTGTAGGTGAGCTTGAAATGCTGACCGTTGTAGCTCAGGCTGTAAGCTGCTCCCGGCTCGGAGGTGGAGCGATATTCTGCGCCGCTATCGCCCCCGAGCTCAGCGGCTGAAACCTGAACAGACTGCCAGTCCCCGGTGTAAGCCAAAGGCGCAGCGGAGGGCAGGTACGTGCCTTCGCCAACTGCCCCAGCGGTGGCCGCGTAAGCAGGCGGAGGGGTGCCGGTGACCTCCGCCGGGAGCAGGCGCGCCCCGCTAAATCCGACCAATGGCAGGGCGAGGAGATTGAAGAGCACAAAAGCCAGGTAGAAGGGGCGCCGCGGATCGCCCCCGCCCGGCAGCCGGCCAAAGATCAGGCTGAAAGGGATGCCGACGAACTGAACCAGCAGCAGCGCCAGGATCAGCTCGGTGCTGCCGAACCCTAATTCTGCGCCATAGATCGCAGCAACTCCGATAATTGTGCCAATGCCATCAACATAGATCAAGAAAGCGATCAGATACTCGAACAATTCGCGGTACTGGCGGATATCCTTCAGGGTTCCCCACAACCGCCGCAGGCTGATCCCCACCACCGTCTCGCCAGGGGTCAGCCGGGCAGTGGCTGCCGGCGGCTCGGGCACGCGCCGGAAGAGCGGTATGGAGAAGACAGCCCACCAGATTGCCACGCTCAGGAAAGAGAGGCGCGCTCCCCAGGTGCCCGGAAGCTGCTGGATCATGACCACATTGACCGCTAATAGCAAGCCGCCGCCCAGGTAGCCCATGGCGTAACCGCGCGCAGAGACTCTATCCCGATCCTGCTCCCGGGCGATGTGCGGAAGCAGGGCGTCGTAAAACACATTTGCGGCGGCGAATCCGATCCGCCCCAGGACGAACAGGATCGAAGCCAGCAGCCAGTCGCCAGTGTCCACCAGGACGAGCAGGCCGGTGGCGATCACGCCCAGGCCAAAAAAGACCGCCAGAAAACGTTTCTTGCCCCGCATCACGTCCGAGATCGTTCCCAGGAGGGGCGACATCAGCGCCACGATGAAAAGCGAAACGCTGAGACCGGTGCTCCAGTAGGCGGTCGCCACCGCCGGGCTGGGCAGGGTTGCGCCAGCCACCTGGCTGTAATACACCGGCAGGACAGCCGCCAGGATGGTGGTGGCGAAGGCGGAATTGGCCCAGTCGTACATGGTCCAGGCGCGAATGCGGCGTTCGTATTCACTTTTATCAATATTGGGGAGTGCAGTTATGCCGGCAGCGCTCATGCGCGCCTCCTTTGCATCCTGGTTTTATACCTGCAACTACCGGGCGCTATCGCCGTCAATGAGGTGAATATCCCTTCCGGGAAATATGCAGGCAATTATAGTCGAATACCTAAAAAGGGATGCGCTTTTGCCCATTTTGCTTTATAATTTATACACCCACAATTATTATTACTCGATTATTCTGGATTTATTCGTGGGCCTGGTTTATCATCTTTATATTATTTGCCTGCTTCATTCTGATTTCCGCACTCGAGCGGATTTCTCGTTGCTATTATCGACAATTATTGCAGTCATATAGCTTGAGAACGCACCCAGGGGGTAATTACCCGCAAGGAGCGGCTGACTCTGAATGAGCGCAGGCAAGGTGGCGTTCATTTTTGTTTTTTATCAGGAGTCGCTATGAGCGTTGAATTCTTTCTACGCATCCTGGGCATGATAGTGTTCTTCGTGGTGGGCATTTACCTGGGAGCCCAATTGGGGGATATCAGCGGGGGGCCGAAAGACACTTACGCCTTATTGATCGGATTATTGGGAGCGCTGGCAGGCTTGATCCTGACGCCTTTCCTGACCACGCGGCCGAGCAGGGCTTTGCGCAGTCAGGTGGCGCGCCTCTCTGCCCAGACCCTGGTCGCAGGGCTGGTGGGATTGGTGGTCGGGCTCATCATTGCAGCCTTGCTGGCTTTCCCCCTCTCTTTGTTGCCGGAGCCGTTCCGCAGCATACTGCCCTTTATCGGCGTGCTGCTATTCGGCTATTTCGGCGTGGCAGTGTTCGTCATGCGCCAGAACGACATTTTTTCTGCCATGCGCTTGAGCATACCCGGACGCTCCGGCGGCGATGAAGGCGCCCAAGATGGCGGCAACCGCACCATCTTGCTGGACACCAGCGTGATCATCGACGGGCGCATCGCCGATATCGCCCGGACGGGTTTTCTGACCGGAACGCTGCTCATCCCGCGTTTCGTCCTGAACGAGCTGCAGTTTATCGCCGACTCGGCCGATGGTTTGCGCCGCCAGCGCGGTCGCCGCGGCATCGAGGTGCTCTCCCAATTGCAGCGCGAGACCACCGTGCCGGTGCGGATCAGCGACATCGACGTGGAGGGCGTGCGCGAAGTGGACGATAAGCTGGTAATTCTGGCGCGCCAGCTCAGGGCGCCGATACTGACCAACGATTACAACCTGAACCGGGTCGCCGAGTTGCAAGGCGTGCCGGTGTTAAACGTGAACGAGCTGGCGAACGCGGTCAAATCGGTCCTCTTGCCAGGCGAGTCTCTCGTGGTGGATATCATCCAGGAAGGCAAAGAAGAAGGCCAGGGTGTGGGTTACCTGGACGATGGCACCATGGTGGTTGTGGAGGACGGCGCCGATCATCTGCACGCCAAGATGAGCGTGATCGTCACGAAAGTCCTGCAAACCGCGGCGGGAAGGATGATCTTCGCCCGGATGGACGCCAACAGCGGATAGCCATCACCTAGGGACAGCTTCATGTCACTACGCATCTATAACTCGCTCACCCGAAAGAAAGAAATCTTCGAGCCTCTCGCGCCCATGCAGGTGGCGATGTACGTATGCGGTCCAACCGTGTACGATAAAGCCCATGTGGGGCATGCCATGAGCGCGATCGTGTTCGATATCATCCGTCGCTACCTGGAATACCGCGGCTACCAGGTGCGGCAGGTGATGAACTTCACCGATGTAGATGATAAGATCATCGTCCGCGCTGCCCAACTTGGCCTGCCGCCCCTCGAGCTGGGAGAGCGCTATATCCAGGAATTCCAGGAGCATCTGCAGGACTTAAATATCCTGCCGGCCGCGGTCTACCCGCGCGCCACCCAGGAAATACCCCATATCCTCACCATGATCCAAAAGCTGGTGGAAAACGGTTACGCTTACCCGGCAGATGGTGATGTCTACTTCCGGGTAAACCGCTTCCCGCAATACGGCAAGCTTTCCGGCCGCCGTATCGAAGATATGCAGGCCGGGGCGCGCATCGAAGTGGACGAGCGCAAGGAGCACCCGATGGACTTTGCTCTGTGGAAAGCCTCTAAGCCCGGGGAGCCAGCCTGGGACAGCCCCTGGGGCGCAGGACGACCTGGCTGGCACATCGAGTGCTCGGCGATGAATTTGCATCACCTGGGCGAGCAGATTGACATCCATGGCGGTGGGAACGACCTGGTTTTTCCCCATCATGAGAACGAAATCGCCCAAAGCGAGAGCCTGACCGGTAAGCCCTTCGCCCAATATTGGGTGCACAATGGGATGCTGCAGCTCTCCGGAGAGAAGATGTCCAAGTCGCTGGGAAATTTGGTGACCATCGAAGAGTTCCTGGCAGAACACGAGGCCGACGTGCTGCGCATGATGATCCTGAACTCCGGCTACCGCAGTCCGCTGACCTTCAATGAAGAGGTGATCGGGCAGGCAAAACGGGCCCTGGAACGACTGAGGGGCGCCCTGCGCCCGGCAGCGCCCCCGGATGTCACCCGTGATGGCTACCAGGCTGTGGAAAACCTGCAGGTACAGATGGAGAAGACCCGCACTGGCTTCATTCAGGCAATGGATGACGATTTCAACACCGCTGGCGCTTTGGGGCAGCTCTTCGACCTGGTGCGCAGCATCAACCAGGCCAGAGACAGCGGCGCCTCTGTCGATAAACTGGGGGAGGCGCAAGACCTGCTGCGTGAACTGACGGATGTATTCGGTCTGCGCCTGGAGCTCCCCGAGGAGGAATCCGCCAGGGCGGCGCCCTTCGTGGACCTGCTGGTTGAGATCCGGGACGAGTTGCGCAGCCAAAAGCATTGGGTGCTGGCTGACAAAGTGCGCAACCGGCTGACGGAACTGGGCGTGAGCATAGAAGACGCCAAGGATGGCACGACCTGGCGCTGGCAGAAATAGAAACCCGGAACGAACACTTGGGACGTTATCTTTAGCCATGCGTGAATGGATTACGGGGCGCAATCCCGTGTACGAGGTACTCAGGGCCGGCCGGCGGATCGCTCACCGGCTGCTGCTCGCCGAGGGGGCGCAGGTGAAGGGGCGCCTGGGCGAGATCCTTGAGCTGTGCCAGCGTAAAAATATCGAGTGTGCGCAAGTCCCGCGCCATAAGCTGGATAACCTGGCACCAGGAAACCAGGGGGTGGCCCTGGAAACCGGCGCATATCCCTACAGTGGCCTGGCGGACATCTTCCAACTGGCTGCAGCGCGAGAAGAGCCTCTGTTCGTCCTGCTGTTAGATGCGCTCCAGGATCCGCAAAACCTGGGCACGCTGCTGCGCAGCGCCGAAATCGTCGGCGTGCACGGCGTGGTGCTTCCGCACCGGCGCGCCGCCAGCGTCACCCCGGCGGTGGTCAACGCCTCCTCCGGGGCAAGCGAGCACCTGCTGATCGCCCAGGCTAACCTGGCGCAGACCATCAAAACGCTAAAAGAGCAAGGCGCCTGGGTGGTTGGGTTGGAAAACAGGCCCGGGGCTAAAAGCCCGGGTGATGTGCGCCTGGATGGCCCCCTGGCGCTGGTGGTGGGCAGCGAAGGTGAGGGCATGCGCCCGCTGGTGCGCAATTCGTGCGATTTCCTGCTTCGCCTGCCGATGCGCGGCCGGGTGGAATCGCTGAACGCTTCCGTGGCTGGCTCGGTGGCGCTGTACCTGGCCTGGCAGAGGCGCGGCTTCGCCGGGACGCTCTCCGGATAACAGGTTCCCCTTGTTCGTCCATTTAAAGACACGTTCGCACTACTCTTTTCTTTATGGGCTGGCATCCCCTGCAGAGCTGGCGTACGCCGCGGCGGCCGCGGGGATGCCGGCGATCGCCCTGACGGATTACCGTTACCTGGCGGGAACGATCGAGTTTTACGAAGCCTGCCGTGGCGCTGGCGTGACACCCATCCTGGGATTGGAAATCGATGTGCTCCCGCCTGCCGGCTTGCCCATCCTGGAATCGGGCGCCGACCGCCTGGTCTTGCTGGCCAGCGACGAGGCTGGCTGGCGCAGCCTGTGCCGCCTGAGCAGCGCATGGCTGGGGGTAAAACCGGGCGAGGGCAGCCCCGGGCTGAGCTTAGAACACCTGGCCCAAGAGTCCGCCGGGCTGCTGTGCCTGGCAGGCGGGCGGGGGAGCTATCTTACCCGCATTGCCGCCCTGGAGCCTCAGCAGGCCGGCCGCCGCTACCTGGGAAGGTTGGGAGATATCTTTCGAGAGCGTTTATACCTCGGATTGCAGGTGCACACAGCCGAGGATGGCGCCCAGGCGGTTTACCTGGCTCGCCTGGCGAAACGCCTGGGGGCGCCGCTCGTCGCCGCGCCCGAGGTGGGCTACTTGCACCCCGAGCAGTCTTCGCTGCAGCGCCTGGTGACAGCCATCCGGCTGAACCGCCCGCTGGCGGAAGTCCCCGCCGAGGAAGCCGCCCCTCCTGGCGCCCACTTTCTGGGGCAGGACGAGGTACGCAGGCGCTACGCCGATACCCCCCAGGCGCTCTCCCGGACGTTCGAGATCGCCGAGCGCTGCCGGGTAGAGCTGCCGCTGGGCAGGCCGCAATTCCCAGCGCTCCAGTTGCCGCAGGGGAGCAGCCCGGACCAACTGCTGCGCCAAAAAGCCATCCAGGGGGCGCGCCGGCTTTACGGCGAGATCACCCCAGAGCTGCAGAGGCGGCTCGATCACGAGCTCGGAGCCATCTCGGCCAGCGGGTATGCCGTCCTGTTCCTGGTGATGGAGGAGATCTTGGGTTTCGCCCGGCAGAGCGGGATCCCCTATTCCTCGCGTGGCTCGGCAGCCTCTTCGCTGGTGGCGCACTGCCTGGGACTGACCTCACCCGACCCGATCCGCCTGAACCTGTATTTTGAGCGCTTTTTGAACCCGGCTCGCTTCACGCCGCCGGATATCGACACCGACTTGTGCTCGCGGCGCCGGGATGAGGTCATCCGCTTCGTCTACGAGCGCTTCGGGCAGGAACGGGTGGCGATGGTGTGCACTGTGAACCGCTTCCGGAGGCGATCTGCCCTGCGCGAGGCAGCAAAGGCGCACGGCCTGCCGCCTGCCGAGGTCAAGTCGCTGGCTGACCGCATGCCCCAACGCTGGTACGGACCCCCCTGGCGACAGGACGACCAGCAGGGCCCCTACGGCGAGCTGGAGCAGGTATTCACCTCGCCGCGGCACAAGAGGATCTTCCAGGACGCAGCCGCCCTGCTGGGCCTGCCGCGCCACCTTTCGATCCACCCCGGCGGATTGGTGATCACCCCCGAGCGCCTGACTGACATGGTCCCCAGCCTGCTGGCGCCCAAGGGGGTAACCATCACCCAGTTCGACCTGGACTCCATCCAACGCCTGGGGTTGGTGAAGATCGACCTGCTGGGAATTCGCGGCCTGACCGTGATTGGGGATGTGGCTCTGAGTATCCATTCCACAAGCGCTGGTCCCTCCGCTGCGCCGCTGGAAGCGCTCGAAGCTATCCCGGGTGATGACCCGGCGACCGCAGAGCTGGTGCGCGCCGGCCGCACCATTGGCTGCTTCCAGATCGAAAGCCCCGGCATGCGCCTGACCCTCAAAGAGCTGCAAGCCGACAGCGTGGACGACATCATGGC
>DATEDC010000189.1:0-3871 GCA_035286585.1 Anaerolineales bacterium | reverse complement strand
CACCGCCAAATCCAGGCTGCATTACGGGCGTCTGGCGCTGAGAAGATCTCTGGACCTGCACGCAGATCTGTTGCCCGATTTGAATTATGAGAGCACGTGAGGGAGTGGTGATGGGAGATTTATTCGATTCGTATATCCGGCAGGGGATGAAAAATTGGGTGGCTCAACATCGTCCTCCGGCCAACGGACGCCAGCGTTTATTGAAGATCGCTGCCTTGTCCCTGGAGTACCAGGATCGCCCAACGCACTGGTTGTATAATGATATTACCTCCTTGGCAAAGATGGGAAGCCAAAAACCATATGTGAAAGCGATCGAGGTTACCCATCCCTGGTTTTGGATGCTGCACCTGGAGCTTTCACCCCTGCGCCATCTGGCTTGATATCACAAAGAAACTTGAAGGGGTATTATCGCGTTAGCCTCCTCCTTTTATTCTTATTCGTTTTTCTGGCCGCCTGCAGCTCCTCCTCGCCCGCCCCGCCTGTTGAGACAGGCGTGATCCCCGCGACCCCGGCAGGCACGCCTGCCGCGACGCCGACTGCCACGCTGCAGCCTGAGCCGCCTCGCCTGCTGACGGTATGCCTGCTGGGCGAGCCGGGATCGTTATTTTTGTACGCGGACGACTCTCAGGCTGCCCGCAGCGTGCGCCAGGCTATCTATGATGGGCCGTTCGATGTGCGCGGCTTCGCCCTTCAGCCCGTGATCCTGCAGGATATCCCTAGTTTGAACAGCGCCGGCGCCGCCGAATACGGCGCCGCCGAATACGGCGCAAGAATTGAACCTGTGCAGGTGAACAGCGGTAATTTAATAGTAGATAGTGCAGGCAAGCTTGTCAATCTGGGCGAAGGGGTAGCCTATTTGCCCGCCGGATGCGAACAGGCCGGGTGCGCTCAGGTCTTTACGGGGAGCGAAGTGATTGCCATGGATCAATTAGTGGTGCGTTTTAGGCTTGTTGCCGGCCTGGAGTGGTCGGATGGTCAGCCTTTGCGCGCCTCCGATTCGGTTTACTCCTTCCAGCTTGCCAGGGAGCTGTACCCCGGCGTGCGCCCCGACCTGATCCAGCACACTCAATCTTACCTGGCGCTGGACGAGATCACCCTGGAATGGCGCGGCCTGCCGGGTTACCGCGAATCGCTTTACCAGGATAATTTCTTCACCCCCCTGCCTGAGCACGCCTGGAGGCAGCTCTCCCCCGCTGAGCTGCTCAGCGCCGAGGTATCGACCCGCAAGCCCATCGGCTGGGGCGCTTATCAGATCGAAGAATGGACCCCTGGCGATCATATCACCCTGGCGGTAAACCCGCGCTATTTCCGCCTGGCGGAGGGCCTGCCGCGCTTCGAGCGCCTGGTGTACCGCTTTGTGAGCGGCGCCGCGGAGGGCTTGCAAGCCCTGCTGGCCGGCGAATGTGACTTGTTGGATGAGATGTCCTGGTCCGCAGCCCCGGTTCAGGAGCTGCTCGCTTTACAGGAACGGGGCTCGCTAAAATTGGAATTCGAGCCCGGCGGAGCCTGGGAGCAGGCGGCGTTCGGCGTTAAGCCCGGCGACCCGGCGAGGCTCAACCTGTTCGCCCTGGCGGAGACCCGCCAGGCGGTAGCCTTGTGTCTCGACCGGCAGCGGATCGCCGAAAGCCTGTACGCCGAGCATGCCGAGGTGCCGCACACGTATGTCTCTTCGAGCCACCCGCTTTTTAACCCCGAAGCGCCTCAGTACGGCTACGATCCGCAGGCTGCTGCAGATCTGCTCGCTTCGATCGGCTGGCTGGATAGCGATGGGGATGCGTATACCCCCCGGGTTGCCACCGGCGTCCCGGGCTTGCCCGATGGCACCTCTTTCGAGTTCACCTATCTCACCCTGCCGGACGAGGGGCGCCGGCGAGCGGCGGAGATGGTCCAGGCTGACCTGGCTGCCTGCGGCCTCCAGGCGAACCTGGTCTTCATGGAGCGCGAGGAGCTTTTCACCCCCGGTCCGCAGGGTCCGATTTTTGGCCGCCAGTTCGATATGGCCCAGTTTGCCTGGGTGGCCTCGCTGGAACCGCCCTGCAGTCTGTACACCAGCGCTGAAATCCCCGGGCCCTACCCCGAATTCCCCAAGGGTTGGGGAGGCGGGAACGCCAGCGGTTACAGCTCGGCTGAGTTCGACCAGGCCTGCCAGAGCGCCCAGCAGAGGTTTTGGGATCAGCCAGAATATGCCCTGGCCCAGCAGCAGGCTCAGCTGGTCTTCAGCCAGGACCTGCCCGCCCTGCCGCTCTATGCCCACCTCGGCCTGGTCGTCAGCCGCCCGGATTTTTGCGGGCTGAGTCTGGACCCCTCCACCCCCTCTGCCCTGTGGAGCCTGGAGGCCTTTGACTATGGGCCTTCGTGTCAGGGTTGACCGGTTGAGTTTTTATGGTATATTTTTGTATGAATTGTCGTTTATGAATTACACTTGCTGTCCGCACCCCTCCGCAAGCGTAGGTCCGCGCCGGGATGTAAGCCGGTTCTGTGTGGTTGGGTGACAGTAGGTGTTTTTTTGTTCCATCATGTTATCCTGCGTTCAAAATATTCGAAAGGAGGTGAGAGGACAGGGACGTGCGTGAACAAAAGGTAAAGCGTCTGACTCAAGTTTGTATTGAACATCTCTAAAAATTCGTAACCATTCTTCTTTAGGAGGAGAAAACCATGTTTAATCGCAAGAGTGTATTAACCCTCATAAGCCTGCTGCTGGTGACAGCCTTCGTGCTGAGCGCCTGCCAGCCGCAGGTCCGGGAGGTGGTCAGGACCGTCGAAGTGGTGACGACGCAGGAGGTCGTCAGGACCGTCGAGGTCGTGACGACGCAGGAGGTTGTCACCACCGTCGAGGTCATCAAGACCGTCGAGCCCCAGCCCACAACCCGCCGTGGAGGCTGGCTGGATGAGATCATCGTCTCTGTCGTTGGAGCCGATTCGGCGGTCACCCAGCTTCAAGCTGGCGCCATTGACCTGTATGGCACCGGTCTGGCCTCCAAGGATCTCCCCGCCATTGAGGCCGCCGGCATGAACAAATCGGTTGAAATCGGCGGCACCTACTACGAGCTGACCTACAACCCCTACGGTCCGATCTTCGATGGCACCGGCAAGTTGAACCCCTTCTCATCGGCCAAAGTCCGCGAAGCCATGAACTGGCTGGTGGACCGCGACTTTATCAACCAGGAAGTGTACGCCGGCGGCGGGCTGGCGAAGTTCTTCTCGATCACCACTCAGTACCCGGATTACGCCAACTTTGCTGACGTCGTGCGCGCTCTCGAGTCCAAGTACGCCTACAACCCCGAGCTGGCCAACGAGGTCATCACGGCTGAGATGGAAGCCATGGGCGCCACGAAGACAGGCGACCAGTGGACCTATAACGGCGAGCCGCTCACCCTGATCATGCTGATCCGCACCGACCACGACGGCACCCGCCGGCCGGTTGGCGACTACGTGGCTAACCAGTTGGAGAGCATCGGCTTCACCGTGGACCGCCAATACAAGACCTCCTCGGAGGCCTCCCCGATCTGGGTGGGCGGCAACGTCGCCGATGGTCTGTTTCACATCTACACTGGCGCCTGGGGTGCCAACATCATTGACCGCGATCAGGGCGATAACTTCCAGTTCTTCTCCACCCCGCAGAGCGCCTACTCCTTCACCACCTTGTGGCAGGCCTACGACTGCGGTGAGGAGTTCAATACCCTGGCCGATGATCTGGCTTTCAACCGCTTCACCAATCTGGACGAGCGCCGCGAGGCTTTCGCCAAGATCCTAGAAATGGATACAGCCTGCGGGTTGCGCACCTGGTTGATCGATGGGGCGAGCTATGCTCCCTACAGACCGAACGTCGTGGTCACCTACGACATCGCCGCTGGCATTGGCAATGGCGCCT
>DATEDC010000188.1:0-5835 GCA_035286585.1 Anaerolineales bacterium | reverse complement strand
AAAGAGGAAGCCAAGCGAATTATTGACGCCATCCCCAAAGAGCATCCTTTTGAAGTGCGCTATACCCGAGTGGAGAAAGTGGATTGGGAGTCGTGTGCGGAGGTGTTAGCAGCCGAAGAGAAGAGGCGGGTGCTGAGCGAGGGGTGGGGTTAGAAGATTCCTACTTTATTCACCTCCTCGAATATGGATGTGTTTAAAATCAAATAGCTTCCGAATCCTCAGCTCATCACAAATCAAGTAATAGCCTGAGCTCTGTATCTACCTTTGCCATCAAACCTGGCTCTATCTGGCCTATCTTTCTCGAAATTCGTTTGCGATCCAGAGCGCGTAATTGGAAAACCAATAAAAGAGATTCTCTAGATAATCCGTTTTCTTGAGTAGGCTGAATGGGAATCGTATGAGGAAAACGATCAGCGGTTAGTTGGCCCGTGATCGGGACAATCATGACCACATTAACATATGGCAGATCGCGGTTGGATTGAACAATCAATGCCGGGCGCGTCCCAAACTGCTCATGCCCAACGACATTTTGCTGAGTTGGGAGGTTTACAAGATGAATGTCACCCCGCTGCATCGGTTAAATGACTTTCAAAATCAAAATAATCCTGATCGCTGGCTGCTTCCCACGCTTGAAATTCCAAGTCTAGGTCTGAGTCAAGCATGGATGAGTGGCTGGCTGCATAATGGCCCGCAATTATATTGGCTAAAGGAGTGATCCTCACAAGGTGAATGATAGATGGCTGGCCCCAAGTTAGGTCTGGTGGCGCTGAAACCGTATATGGAACCGTAGCTAAATCACCAACATTTGAGGCTGCACGGCTGTCCAGCGTCATTGATTTTCTCCTTTGAAAAAGTTGACTACCTGATTTTTGACGAACGAATCTGTTTCTATCAGCCGTTGCCGAATTTCGAAATTTGTTTCTGGCGGCGGCTGCAGATAAAAAAACAAAGTTTCGATGAAGATCTTTCTGGTGTTTTGAATAAACGATTCTATTTTCACTTCGATCCGAGTTGGATTAAGATCTCCGGGAAGAGGGTCCAACACGAAGCGTAAACCACCAGCGCGGATGGGTCGTTGGAAAGCATCTAATGCTCCGGGCGGTTGGAGTAATCTGGTTTCCCATATTTCCTGAAAAGCGTGTTCACTAGTTGTTTCATGCAATTCGCGTAAGGCAGTATCGGCACCGACAATACTGTAGGGATGATTCCAGGTTTGAATGAAAGCCCTAGCTACAGCTTCAGCTTCGTCAATAAATACATCTAGGGGTCTGCCCGGGTTTGGAGAGACAATAACCAATTGTCCTACCGGAGGGTTTAATTGACCTACCGTGATTTGAAGCGGCGTTGGTTTCTCGCGTAATACAAGAACCTTGCTCTCTTCTTTAGCAATATTATCGTATTCAAGGCCCTGATCAAGTAGGTTATTTTGAAAAGTTACGATGGCCGTTCGATCAACAACTGGAGCAGGCGCCAAGATTATATTTACACCGAAATGAATCGGAATACGTGAATCTGGCTTCATGTATATAGTTTACATCATAAATGAGAAAAAACCCTAACAATTTGTTCGAATTGGAGATCAGATCATGCAACAGTTTTTCTGTACAAGTGGTCAGGTGGCCCATCAATTGTGTAGTTCAGTACCTCCCAAATGATAATTAAATCCTGCCAGTTTCCCAGGTTTCACTGATTTCCATCAGCACCGCGCAGGTTATAGATACAGCAAATAAACTGACCACAGCGCCCTCACACAAGTAGATATTGGGCGCCATTCATCCTACCAAGGGAAAATTGGTTGAAGGTAAATGTGACAGTTGAGGTGCTAGCGTAACCAGGAAATCAGTTCTTAAGCCAGTCAAGCCTGGTGTCGTCGCGAGCGCGTTCCTTGGCATGTTCTTCCAGAAGCGCGGCGGTCAGCGAATCTCCACCTGCTGTGAGACCAAAGCCAGCCTGAATAGCGGCTTTCATCCTGGCTCGCGAACGGGCTGGTTTGCGCTGCTGGCGAGCATCCAACAGATTTTTAACTTGAAGATAAATGTCTGCTGGAAGCTCAATTGATTTTCCTTCGGGAGTGATCAAACGCGCTGTTTGCGTCATAGCAACCTCCAAAGCTGTTATGCCCGATTATACCAGAGAGAGTAGACCCTATACGTCGCCCCAGCCGGTCAATGATGCGCTACGAGTGCTGACTAGGGTTAGGCGCTCTCCAGCAGCATGTGGGCGGCCACAGGGCTCTGCTTCGGCCGGCGATGCAGGCGCTCGTCGTCATTGATTAGCGGAATCCCGGGAATCGACTTAATTATTGTTATAATTGAGCGAGGCGGGAGGCAGAGATGGCTGAAATCTTATTCTTAGTTGAAGATGCCCTTGAAGGCGGCTACACTGCCAAAGCGCTGGGATACTCGATTTACACCGAGGCAGATACCTGGGTTGAGCTCAAGCTGGCTATCCAGGACGCTTTGGAATGCCATTTTGAGGAGGGTAAGAAACCTAAAGTCGTGCGGTTGCATTACCTGCGTGAAGAGGTAATGCAGGTATGAGGTTGCCCCGCGACATTAGCGGCTCCGATCTGGCGAAGAGGTTGAATCAATATGGCTACCGGATAACTCGACAAACCGGTAGCCATTTGCGGTTAACCACCGAGCTTAACAGGTTTGTGCACCCACTTGACACCGGAAAACCAGAACACCTGACACATTAAAACGGGGGATTTTTGCATTCACCTCTTGCGATAGCACAAATGTTCTGCTACAATATCCATAAAAACCACCTCCCTACCGCCATGGACCTCACCGACCACCAAAGGAGCCTGCTCCTGGGTAAATATCGATTTTATTTTTTTTAATCAAAATATCCCCCCTGGGACTCGCATTGCCGCTGCGCAGAGATGGATACAAGGCGTCCATCACAATCCCACGCCGATTTCTCCAACATATAGGGTATAATTAGTTCAGTTTGTCTTGGGGTGGCGACACCTGAGGTCAAAACAGGATCCCTGCTGGTGAGTGAAACCCAAAATCAAGTCTGTCCCGCGTGCCAGGCGCCCAACCGGGCACAGGCGAATTACTGTGCCAGGTGCGGAAACCTGCTCCTCCGGGCCTGCCCGCGCTGCGGCATCGCCTTGCCCGAGTCCCCCGGCTTTTGCGATCACTGCGGGCTGAGGCTGCTGGACCCGGCGGGCTACAACTGGTGGCAGGGGGCCGAGCACATGGCGCCTCGCCCCTCCCCGCTCCCAACCGAGAGAGCAGCGAGCCCACCCCAGGCGAGGCCGGTCCCCACCCCGCTCCCTGAAACCAGGGCTGCCCGGCCCTCCCCGCAGCCAGCCATCTCCCCTGCGCAGCTCGCCGTCGATGCGCAGCTCCAACAGTATATCCCCAAAGAACTGCTCTCGAAACTCGAGACCGCACGCACGCGCGGCGAGATGGTGGGCGAGCGCCGCGTGGTCACCATGCTGTTCTGCGACGTGATCGGCTCCACCGCAGCCGCCGAGCTGCTGGACCCCGAGGAGTGGTCGGAAATCATCAATGGCGCTTTCGAGCACATGATCCGCCCGGTGTATACCTACGAGGGCACCGTCGCTCGGCTGATGGGGGATGGCATCCTGGCGTTTTTCGGCGCCCCGATCGCCCACGAGGACGACCCGCAGCGGGCGGTATTGGCCGGGCTGGACATCGTGGCCGGCATCCAGCCCTTTCGCGAGCAGATAAAGCAGCGCTACGACCTGGCCTTTGACGTGCGGGTGGGGATCAACACCGGCATGGTGGTCGTCGGCGCGGTGGGCTCGGACCTGCGCATGGAGTACACCGCCCTGGGGGATGCCATCAACCTGGCGGCGCGCATGGAGGCGACCGCCGCCCCGGGCAGCGTACAGATCGCTCACGATACTTATAAGCTGGTCAAATCTCAGTTCGAATTCGAAGAGCTGGGCGGCATTGAAGTCAAGGGGAAGGCCGAGCCGGTGCGCGCTTATCGAGCCCTGGGGCGTAAGGCCACCACGGCGCGCCTGCGCGGCATCGAGGGCTTGCACGCAGAAATGGTCGGGCGCGAGACAGAGCTGCAAGCCTTGCGCAGCGTGCTCACCGATCTCAAACAGGGTGTGGGGCGCATCGTTTGCGTGCTGGGCGATGCGGGCCTGGGCAAGAGCCGCCTGGTGCAGGAGTCCTACCAGGTTTTCAAGGAGCTGTCTGGCTCTGAAAACGACTGGTACGAAACGACCAGCCTCTCCTACGAGACCAACCAGGCGTACGGGCTGTTCCAGCGGCTGATCCGGCGCATGTGCGCGATCGCGCACAACGACCCGCCGGCCGCGATCCGGGCGAAGCTGGCCTCCCAGGTCGACAGCCTGGGGGACGAGGCTCACAGCAGTGGAATGCAGATCTTCGAAGCCCTGTTCGGGCTGGAAAGCGAAAACGGCGGGCCGCCGCTGGAAGGCGAAACCTTCAAGCTCGAATTGCTCGAAGTGATGCGCAAGTGGTGGCAAAGGCGTTTCGCCAATCAGCCCAGCGTGCTGGTGTTCGAAGATATGCACTGGAGCGATTCCGCCTCGGTCGAGCTGCTCCAGCAGCTCTTGCCCTTGAGCGGAGCGATACCGCTCGTCCTGGTGTGCGTGCTGCGCACCGAGCGGCTGGCGCCGGCCTGGCAGATCAAGATCACGGCTGACGAGGAGTTCCGCCACCGCTACACCGAAATCGCCTTGCATCCCCTCTCGGAGGCGGAGAGCAACGAGCTGATCGATCGCTTGCTCGCAATTGCCGAGCTGCCGGACTCGCTGCGCCTGAGCATGCTCGACAGGTCGGGGGGCAACCCCTTCTTCATCGAGGAAGTGGTGCGCACGTTGATCGACAACGGCGTGGTCGTCTCGGAAATGCGGGACCTCAACGGAGTGGAGCGCCGCTACTGGCGCGCGGTCAGCGAGAAGGCGGATTTCGATATCCCGGACAATTTGCAATCCTTACTGGCGGCGCGCATCGACCGGCTGGAAGAAGAGACCCGCGGCACGCTGCAGATCGCTTCGGTCATCGGCCGCACTTTCCACCACCGCGTGCTGCAAAGCATGGATGTAGCCAGCCAGGAGCTGGATAAGCACCTGGGGACGCTGCTGCGGCTGGACATGATCCGCGAGGCAGCCCGGCTGCCAGAATTGGAATACGCTTTCCGCAACCCGATGACGCAGGAGGCCGTGTACAACACGATCTTGTTGAAACGCCGCCGCAACTTCCACCGCCGGGTGGGAGAGGCCATGGAAGCGCTCTATGCGGACCGGCTGGAGGGGCTCTACGGCCTGCTGGCGCACCATTTCGCCCTGGGCGAGCAGCGCGAGCGGGCGACCTTATATTACCGCAGTGCTGCGCGGCAAGCTGTATCCCTATACGCCTATGACGATGCCATCCAGAGCCTGCTCATGGCCTTCGAATTGATCGCCGCGCAGGAGAAGAGCGAAACCCACCTGGTCCTGCTGGAAGAGCTGGGCGATGTGTATCACCTGCTGCGCGATGGAGGTCGGGCTATCGATGAGTACCAGCAAGCCCTCGAGGTGTGGTCTGGTCTGGCGGGTGCAGACAGGCTGACCGCGATCCGCCTGCACCGCAAGATCGTGCAGGTCGTCAGCGAGCTCAAGTGGTCGGTGGGGCTGGAATACCTGCAACAGGTCAACCAGAGCAGGCTGGCCTCGCGGGCCAGTCTTGAGGCGAGTCTGGGTTTCCTGGAGTCGGAGCCGCCGCACCTTGAAACCGTGCAGGTGCTGGTTGCGCTGGCCATCGATGCCTGGCGCATCCAGGAGCCACCGGATTGGGAGGCGGCTCAGCGTTTCGCCCAGTCTGCCGTCGACATGGCGCA
>DATEDC010000187.1:0-5961 GCA_035286585.1 Anaerolineales bacterium | reverse complement strand
TGTTCGCCCCGAAAACCAGGTAGCGAAAGACTGACGGACTCGTGCGAGGTTCACCAGCAGCCAAGATCCTGCCATCCAGCACTATCAGCGCAGTTCCTGACCCCCAGTTGATCTTGAAAACCGGACAATCCCTTGTCCGGGCAGCTTAATCCAGGCTTTTGCAGGCTGGGGATTTTCGCCTGTCCGTGTCAAATCGCCGCTGCTCGCGGTCACTCCCGAGCATGCATGGCTTTTTTGAAAACGCCAATCCGGGATGTTCTGCATCAACTACCCATGAGCTCGTATTCTTTCGCTCACAGTTCGAGTTATAATCGTTTTGTTCATCATCCCGCTGCAATATCCATGTATTCCAACCCATAACCTGGAATGAGTATCCCTTACAGCCTTGCTCGATTCATGACGTATAAACGTTTACTGAATGTTCTCGTTAAAATCTGGCCTGGCCTCGAGAATTTGAGCGCGGACAGGCAAAAAATTGTGGTGGGGGATATGATCGTGACTTTATGCCTTGCGCCGCTGGCTCTTGGCGGAATGGTGTGGTTGATCCTGGAGACAGACGCACAGATTTTCTTCAACCAATGGCAGATGTTAGCTTTGTTTTTTGGGCTGATCCTGCTTTTCGATGAGGTTAATTATTTTATGATCATCGAAATGCGCAGCAACAGCTACGGCAGCGCACAGGGCTCATTGGCAAGCACATTACAGTGGGCAGCGGTCTTTTTATTCGGACCAACCGCCCTGTGGTTATCCATCGTTGCTTCTTTGATCAGCATATCAAGAGCCTGGAGACAGTTGAACACGGGAGCTGCCTGGTGGAACCAGGGACGCATCCAGGCGATTGAAATATATTCGCTAACCCTGGCATACCTGGTCAGCTTGAGCTTCTATCGACGCCTGGATGGGATATACCCGATCCCCGGTCTGACGCCAACCAGCCTGTTGCCGGCAGTGGCGGCAATCGTGATACGATTTATTCTGGTTTTGCTGGTCTGGCTGGGCTATACCCTGTACGTGGTTTGGGCGGAGCACACGCCGCATGCCTCCACCGACAGCCATCCAATCCTTATGTTCCTTTTGCGCGTCTTGGGGCTGTCTGCATTGGCCCAGCCGTATTCTATCCTTCTTGCCGGGCTTTATGTAGAACATGGCTTATTGTTCTTCTTTTTTTTGTGCGGCGGATTTTTCGTGGTGGCTTTTCTTGCCCGCCAGTTGAGCTGGGTGGTAGAAAATGATCGCCAGCATTCTCGCCAGCTAGAAAAACTCGAACATCTCGGGCGCGATATCATCAACTCACCTCCCGACCCCTCCACGCTGCCTGTCTTGCTGAAAGAGCATGTCCCCTCGATGTTTCCTTCAGCCAGGATTGCGCTCTGGTTATTGGTAGAAAAGTATATCCTGATTCATCCCGAGGAGTGGGAGATTGAAATCGAGCCGGTCTGGACATGGGCAGCCACACGGAAACAGGCAGAGGCGTTCCTGGAAAAGGATGAGCTTCCCTGGCAAAATTCAAAAACGGCGCACAGTCCGACTATTGTCTGCCCGATCTTGGATGTAGAAAGCAGCACACCGATCGGCTGTATTTATATCGAGCTGAACAAACTTGCCCAGCCCTGGGATCGCAAGGCGATCACGAGTCTGTTTTCTGCAGTCCATACCCTTGCAGCCCAAATCGCTTCAGCGCTTCACCAGGCGGAAATTTACATCGAAACATTGGACTTTCAATCCACGCTCCAGGAATTGGAATTTGCCGGCAAAATTCAAGCCAGCTTTTTGCCCAACGAGTTCCCGAATATGGAAGGATGGGAGTTGGCGGTTTCGCTGCTTCCGGCGCGGGAGACATCGGGTGATTTTTTTGACTTTATCCCATTATCTGATGGCAAGACCGGTATCGTGATCGCCGATGTCGCCGATAAGGGGGTTGGCGCGGCTCTGTATATGGCCCTCAGCCGGACGCTCATCCGGACCTACGCTCTGGAGTACGGCGCGCAGCCGGATATCGTTTTCTTTTCAGCCAATGAGCGCATCCTACAGGATGCGCGCGCCAACCTTTTCGTGACCGCTTTCTACGGCATCTTGGATCCGCAAAGTGGAGTGTTGACTTATACCAACGCCGGGCATAACCCACCGCTGCTCCTCAGCCCGAAAAATGGGGGCAGCGTGCAGGCGCTCATGGCTACCGGCATTCCGCTTGGAATCGATCAAGACGCCTCCTGGAGGCAAGCCAGCATTCAAATCGAGCCAGGCGATTCGCTCATTCTGTATACTGATGGAGTCCCCGACGCGCAAAACAGCGAGGGGGAGTTTTTCAAGGAGCGGCGGTTGATCGATGTGGCCCAAAAATGGATCGGCTTCTCCGCCCAGGAGCTACAAAAAGCAATCCTCGAGGAGGTGGAGAATTTTGTCGGCGCTGCGCCTCAATTCGACGATATCACCTTGCTGGTGTTGATGAGAGACCTGTATCCCCTGACAGAACCGCCGGAAATAAGCCAGGCTCGTGAGCAGGCTCGCTAGCTTTTTTGTGCACGGGTGGCGATGAAGATTGGCATGAATTTCGACAAGTATGTCTCTGGGTCCGTATCCTCGTAAAACCCGGCGATGACAAACCCGGCGTCAATCTGTCCGCCGATTTGATCTTCGAGCGTATGACCGAATTCAAGCGGATAACCTGACTCCAGGTACTGCTGTCTGTCCACCTCGCTGAGACTGCCCAGGTCGGAATATGGGAGCGAATACCTGACCTCAAGCCTGCCTTTCTCTAAAAGAGGGAGGTCAAAGATGTAGAAAGCAGGGTTCATAATACCTGCCAGCAGGGCTCCCCCATGCCTCAGAACCCGGTGAGCCTCACGCCAAACTGGGCGGATTTCCGATACGAACAAATTCGATACCGGATGAAAAATAAGATCAAAAGATTGATCTGCAAATACGGATAGATCTGCCATATCGCCTTCGATTGTGTTAAGCCTTAGCCCCTCACGCTCGGTGACGTATCTATCTTGAGCGAGCTGTTTTGGCGAGTTATCCAGAACGGTCACATTGGCGCCAGCAGCCGAAAAGACAGGTCCTTGTTGACCGCCTCCGGAAGCCAGGCAGAGCAAATCCACCCCGGCCATACCGGCGGGAAACCATTCTCTGGGGACGGCTCTGGTGGGAGTGAGCAGCACTTCCCACACGCCTTTCTGGGCGGCGGCAATTACTTCTGGTGTAACGGGAATCGTCCACCTGTTTCCACCCTCTACTTGCCTGTCCCAGGCGCGCCGGTTGTAGTCGCGTATATCCATCTGCAGGTTAATTTCCTCAGGTTAATTCTATCAACAATATTCCCCTACCCGGGATTGTGAGGAAGGGGAACGCTTGATCCTGATTTGGAAAACGAAAGCTGGCAGTTCAGGTGTCCTCGTGCTTGCGTTTTACCATGGTCAGCACGTTGCCGCGATGGGGAATAGTCTCATATTTAATTTCGTCCATCAGCTTACGCATCAGGTATAGTCCCACCCCACGCGGCTTTAATTTTTCGATTGGAACCTTCAATTTGGGATCTGGGATGCTTCTCGGATCGAACGATTTTCCATGATCGGACAGGATGACAGTCAGCTTTCCATCATCGATGATGACCGAGCAATTCAGTTCGCCTTTACCTTCTCCACCATAGGCATGATCGATGATATTACAGCAGGCCTCGTCCACTGCCAATTCGACAGCATAAACTTCTTCACTACTCAGTCCTGCATCTCTCGCGGCTTCGACTACAAATTCGCTAACCTTTGCCAGGCTGTCATAACGACCTGGAAACGATGACGTCTTCATGCCTGAAAAAAGTAATGCGAGGCTCAAAAGCTGGCTACCGCCGCAGTCAGGTCATTATAAATTTGGAAGTAGGAACCCATTCCCACCATATCTAATGAGCTGCGAATCTCAGGTAAAACGTTCACCAGGACGACCTCGCCGCGCCGATACCGTTTGCACTTCTTTTGAGTCTCGATCAGGGTCCACCAACCTTTGCTGGATACAAAATTGGTATTTGTCATATCGATGACGATCTTATAGCGTCCTGCTTCTACAATGGAGTTTAGCGCCTCCTCCAATTTTGGAGCTGTGCTGCTGTCGACGCGCCCGTTAACGGTCACAACATCACATCGCTTGTATTCGGTCAGCGAAATTTCCATATTCTCACTTCTCCTCACTCTGAAAAGCACGGCTGGATGAACTGTTTGGGGATTATATCACGAGAATTTGACGCACCTGTGGAGGCCAGGCGCTCTATCCGCTATCCCTGAACAGGATGTCAGCTCTCCTTTATTTCTTTTGAACCCTTCATCATGCGGATGAACAAGCCCATCATAAAACCGCTGGCGGTCAAAGCAGCTAGAGCGATCTTGGTGATATCGACGACCGGTTCGACCCGCACTTCATCTGGGGTGGCGATGATCACAGCCACCGGCCGTGTAAGGACTCTACCGCCGCCGCCTCCACCGAACCCAGAACCCCCTTCACCCTCCTGGCCTTCACCGCCGCCATAGCCCATGCCAAAACCCATGCCGCTGAGCACTTCAGCGGCCGGGATGATGACAGCATCGCCATTTTTTATGGGCGCGCCATAGGCGGCAGAGACATCGGCAGCCTCGAGAAATTTGTCCAGCGTGCCGCGGATCGTTTCAATGCTCGCGACTGAGCCATCGGCTGCAGTTTCACCCCTGGTTTTTTCGCTATTTTCATCCATGATTTAGCCTCCTCATGTTTAGTTTTTACTCAAGTTATGTCGTTTACGTTTGCGGATGAAACTTAATACAAAGGATATTAATATTCCGCCCAGCAGGCCAAAAGCGAGCAGGGCAAGTTGAGCCTGACGAGTGACATCCGGAATATCCAGGACACTCTCGCTGCCATCCTCTTTTTTCACCAGGAGGGAAAGCGGGCGATTCCAGATCAAACCACCCATCGCTCCAGGAAATTCGAAGCGGACTACCCGCGCAAAGGTGATGATTTTGGTTCTTCCAATCTGCACCGGCTGACCGGCGTTGGTATCGACGTGTAACCACCTGGATTGCACCCTATCCCTCCTTTGACTCAGGACCGGCTGAGGCGTCTTCAGAATGCGGGGTGGTGATCTTGCGCAGCTCGTTGTTGATGAACTGGAGCGCTTTGCGCAGCTCTTCCCGAGCCGTGGATTCGACTTCACCGCTGTTTACCCGCTGGCGCAGGTCCTCGAGGTCAGATTTCAGCCGCTGACCGGTCGAGCTTTGTTTGAAAGATTCCGTCTCCTTTTTCACGCTTTCAGCAACGGCAGCCAACCCTTCTTCGATTTCCTCTTGTAGTTGTTTTCTTTCCGGGCTCTCCCAGATTGAGCGCAGTGTTTGGGCAAGGTTTTCGCCCAGGTCGCGAAATTCATCGCGAAGACTTCCTGATTTTTTTGGTTCATCGTTCATGGATAAACCTCCTGTCTGGAATGGGATCTCTAATTGTGCCCCATTTTTCCCCAACCTGCAAGGTCTCTCTTGGGATAATCGGGCCTCTGTGGAAAAAGCGGGGATATGCGTCGAACATATCGAGCGAGCTCTGCCTGGCGCTCGCTTTAGCGTTCCACCATGGGTTGCAACATGGCGCAGGTGTCCATCCCGGCATAATTTTCTAGATCGTATGGTGGAATTCACGCGACAATTTTGATACGCCAGCGTATATCTTAACATGAGATAAAAAATCGAGGAGGACGAGAATGTTCAGGCAAAGTATATTTATCCTGGTATTGATGATAGCGCTGGTCACGCTGGCTTGTGGA
Organism: Anaerolineales bacterium; assembly: GCA_035286585.1. GTDB lineage: Bacteria > Chloroflexota > Anaerolineae > Anaerolineales > UBA4823 > DSOS01. The sequence goes on along the minus strand of DATEDC010000187.1, from coordinate 188 downwards.
GTGACGATCAACCTGCCGATTACAGAAGTCAAAACCGGTCCAATCGTGATCGAAGATATTTCTGTGCCTGGATTTAGCGGTGAATCAGATGTCGCCGAAGTGAGGCTAACTTTCGGGGCTGGCGAGCTAAACCTCTCGCCTGGCTCCGGGGAGGCGCTGATCTCCGGCGAGTCAAGGTACAATGTCGA
>DATEDC010000186.1:0-16880 GCA_035286585.1 Anaerolineales bacterium | reverse complement strand
CGCGCCCAAGGAGCGGACGATCTCTGCAGCTACCGGAATGGAACCGGTTCCCGTGCCGCCGCCCATCCCGGCGGTCAGAAATACCATCTCCGCCCCCTGGAGGGCGGCCGCGATTTCCCGGGCGCTCTCTCTGGCTGCTTTTTCACCAATTTGCGGGTTGCCGCCTGCCCCCAGCCCACGGGTGACTTTCGGGCCGAGCTGGATTTTCAGCGGAGCCGGGTTGTTCTCCAGCGCCTGGTGGTCGGTGTTGGCGGCGATAAAATCAACGCCGCGCATGCCCAGCTCAATCATCCGGCAGACGGCGTTACAACCGCCGCCGCCCAAGCCCAGGACTTTGATGACCGGGCGGTAAATATCTTCGGGTACTGGTTGGTAGTGTGGGGTTGGGATAATCTCGCTCATTATTGCGCCTCTTTTCCAGGTGATTATAGGGTTGCCAGGATGGATGCAATTTCCGTGCCATCCCCGCTAATGCGCTCGACGCGGCAGCCCGCGTTTCTTAATTTTTCCAGGACGTTTTCGGCGAATAATTGCTCGCCGCCGATCACCGTTACCCGCCTGGCGCGGGCAGCCTCCAGGAGCGAAAAGCCGATGGTTGGGCGGTGTTTTATGACGAAAGGGCGGATGGCGTCCAGGTACCACTCGGAGACGCCCCAATCGAATAATGGGAGGAGAAGGTAGTGCTCCACCGACTGCACAGATTCTTGGGCGGGATTTTGCGTTGAACCTTCTGGGAAGCTCAACGGCAGTTGAGGGAGGCCTAGAGGGCAACTCGATAACCACTCCTGGAAAGCTGCGGCTACCGGCAGGCTGCTGCCATCGGGCTGGAACCAGGCATGCCCCATGGGGGGGCTGTCTTCAAGGGCGGTGAGTAGCCAGAAGTTGCAGGCCAGCACGCGGGGCGAAACTGCCTCGTAAGGTTGGTCGGCTGGCTCTCCCTCAACCGGCGGAGCACAGACAAGCCGGGCAAGCTCCAGGTTTTTTTCGACGTGCTCGATCCCGCCTCCAGGGCTCGGACCGGCGCCACTCACAGCCTGCGAGCGGCTGTTCACGCCCAGCAAAAGGATTGGCAGCGCATCGCCAAGGGCTGCCTGAGCCACCGCCAGATACCAATCGAAGATATAAAAACCGCGCTGGTCTTGATGCCCGGCTGGCAGGTAATAGGGGCGTGATTTCGGCCAGCGTTCTGGACCACCGGCGCCCCAATCCAGCGGCCGATCTTCCACCCAGGCATAGGCGCTGAGAGTAAGCGCTCGGAGCAAATCGCTCGAACAGCGACGTTGTATTCCTTTCAGGGCAGCCTGCAAAAAAGCTGTGTCCCAGTAATCTCCGCCGGGTTCCAAGGGAGCCAGGACGGGCGTCAATCCTGCGTGGAAAGCCCTCTCAGCCGGGGGCAGGAAATAATCCAGAAAGCGTTCAGCCAGGTCTGACTGAACCCAGGATTGCGTCGACCACGCCAGGCGAACGTTTGGCCGGTCGAAGAGGATGACATATCTTACCCCCCAATTGACATAGTTTTCGAAGAGCAGTTGCAGGTTGTCCAGGTCGATGGGTTGTTCAAGCGGCAGGAGGAAGTGCAGGACAGGCTGAATATTGGCTTCCAGCAGGCCGCGCAGGAACGGCTCGGGGATAGCGCGATTCAATGGAGCGAGCAGAACCAACCAGGAGGCTCTCAAGCTCTTCAAAATCGGCAACCAGACTTGCAGGTCTCTGTGTGAATAATGAAGAGTATCCGGGTAGTAGTGAAAACCAAGCCGGGATGTATCTGGGTCCTGTTTCATTGCCACCTCTGCGGGTTCATTTGCATGGTAATGTGCAAGAAATGTACCAGGGTGGATTAATGTTATAATTTGTACAAATCGGTAGTGTTTCGTATTGTGGGCGGTTTTGGATACAGGCTTAACGGGCGGGTAGAGAATTACGATATAGAATAACAATGCGGCCTAAACGAATTCCCCTCAACCTGCTGGCATCTGCGATGGCTATATTTCTCATGGTCGCCTGTGGAAGAGGGAGAAAAGAGTCCCCCACAATCGAAGGGGCATTCCCCATTGACCCATTATTTGAACAGTTTTACAACCGGCTGGGGGGAGAAAGCACACTGGGTCCGGCGATATCGCCGATTTTCGAGCATCAAAGAGCGTTCTATCAATACACCGTGAGCGCCCTGCTGGTTTACGATCCCAAGCCCGAGGCGGGAGAAAATCTGCGCTTGGCGCCGCTGGGACGCGATATGGGCATCGCCGAACTACCCGACTCAACAGCAGGCGCTGACGACACATCGACCCACCCGATTGACAAAAAAATTCAACCGCTGTACCAAAAACTGGGCGGGGAGAGCGTGATCGGTGCAGCGCTGACAGGCGTGCATAAGAACCAGGAAAAAAATCGCAACGAGCAGTATTTTGAGAACCTTGGCTTTTACTGGGTCGAAGAAGAGGCCCAGGCCGAGGTGGGTCTGCTGGCTTACGGCGCCTGGAAGTGCGACAGGCACTGCCGCCACGAGACTCCCCTGAACGGCAGCCTCTCCCTGCCCAATCGCAGCGCAGCGCCATTCGTCCACCAGGTCGCCGAGCACGGCCTGGATTTTACGGGCTTTGCGCTGACCCCGCCGTATTTAAATGCCGATGGGAGCCTGGAGCAAATCTACGAAAATCTGGTCATGCAAATCAGTCCCTCCGCACCTGAGACTGTCCTTCTGCTGCCTCTGCCGGTAAAATTGGGCGTGCCTCGCGACGTATTGCAGCCGCCTGAGCCGGGTGGGGAGATGTATTTTTTCCAAGTGCAGGATGGGCTGGGCTACAACGTGCCGGAGTATTTCAGGGATTATATCCGGTGGCATGGGGGATTGGATTATATCGGTCAACCGATCACCCAATTGATAGAAGTGAACGGTGAAGTGTACAGGCAATGTTTCCAGAACCTGTGTTTGCGGGCGCTACGTTCAGCAAGGGGCGAGATGAATGTGAGCCCGGAGGCGCTGGGTATCCAATATCGCGATGTTTTTTACCAGCCAGCTACGCTGGCAACGTCAGATGAGCAGTCCCAAGACCTCACTATCCAGCTATGGGAAGGGTATCCGATGGTCTCTCCCGAACAGGAGCAGGAAATCGGGCTGGCGGCGTTCAGCAGCGGCGCTCCCCTGGCGAATATCGTCCCCGAGCTGGACCTGCTTCTGCCGGATGGGACCAGAATCCATCAGCTTATGCCTCCTACCGATGAGAAGGGAGAAAGCCAGATCGTGGTGGAGCCATTGAATGTTGAAAACGGGTCGTTGATCCCCTACAAAGTGTGCATCAACACGCCCAAAGGGCAGCGTTTTTGCCTGATGGATAGCTACCTGATATGGCAGGCAGATTTCATCACCATCAGCCCGCGGCTTGCTCCCGGGAATACGAGCTACATCCCATTTGTGGTCAGAAATTTCCAAGCCTATGTACCCGCGGTGCTGGAGGAATACATAATATATCTCCCCATGGTGACATTTGGGAGTCCTTGGGAAGCGCCGTAACGCTCTGATAATAAAAATCTGGATTGAAAGAATGGTTGGGCAGGTGGCCGATTCCGGCTGTTGCCCCTGGTTAAATTAGAATTAAGAAACTTTCAATTCTGTTAACGTAGAGATAAGATAGCCGGTATACAATTTAAGTGCAAAGTTTCTCATGCGAAAAGACCTGACACGCAACGTATTTATCGCCCTGTTGATGGCCACGCTTGCCCTGCTGGCTGCCGCCTGCGAGGAGAGCGGGAGCCTTTCATATTCGCTGCTGCCGGAGCAGTATATCGTCGATCCGGTCTTTCGTGATTTTTATGAGCTGCTGGGTGGGCAGGATACACTGGGACCGGCGATCTCCCCGCTCTTCGAGTATAAGGGGGTCAAATATCAATACACTTTGGCGGCTTTGTTGGTCTATGACGTGTACCAGCCGGACGGACAGCGATTTCTCCTGGGCGCTCTGGGTTTAGATCTGCGCATTGCAGAGCCGCCCGTCCCGCAGCCGGAAGGCGAGAACAGCCGCTATATCAATGGGCATGTTATCTATGCGGGCTTCGTCTCCCTGTATGAAAGATTGGACGGCATCCGCTTCGTCGGCAAGCCGCTGACGGAGGTGCACTACAACGCAGCAAAAAGACGCTACGAACAGCACTTCGAAAACCTGGGATTCTACTGGATGGAAGACACCCCGGAGGATGAGGTGTACCTGCTGGCGTATGGGGCGTGGAAGTGCGACGCAAGCTGCCGCCGACCGCCATCCGGCAACGGAGTGGTAGAGCTGCCTTACCGGGTAGCCCCGATGTTCGCCGACAGCGTGGAACGCCTGGGCGCCGATTTCACCGGGTTTGCCATCAGCGACGCCTATCAAACCCCAGATGGCTTTACGGAACAGGTGTTTGAGAACCTGGTGCTGGCGCTCGATCCCCTACAGCCGGCCAGAGTTTTCTCGCGGGCAATCACGGCGCGGTTAGGATACCGCCCTGAACCGCCCCACCCCAACCGCAGTCAAGAGGGGTATACCTTTTACGCCATCCAGGGCGATATGGGCTTTCACATCCCGCTTCATTTTTGGGAGTACCTATCGAAGCACGGGGGGATCGAGATCTCCGGAGCGCCGATTGGCGAGCTGGCTCAAGTGAAGAGCAATATTTATCGGCAATGCTTTGTCAATCTGTGCCTGGATGAAGAGCATTTATCTGGCGGCAGAGTCAGGGTCCGCCCGGCGCCATTAGGGTATAGTTATCGGCTGCTGCCGGTGCTGGAGCTGAGGGAGACGCAGACCCTGCCTGAATACCCGCCTTCAAACCAACCCGAAAATGCACCCGCCCAGGAATCGCCCTCAGCGCCTGAAGCTCCGGCTGCCCAGGCGCCAACCCTGGCGCCTGAGCCAGCGCTCAGCCTGGGGGTTTCGAGCGCTGCGCACTCCGGAGAGATGAGCGTGCAGGTTTGGGAGAGCTCGCCGATGGTCGGTCTCAACCAAAGCCAGGAGATCGGGGTGAGCGTTTTTTTGGACGGAGCGCCTTTGCAGGAAGTTGAGCCAGACCTGGTTGTCATGCTGCCAGAGGGCAGGAAAACGTACTACCTGTTCCCCACCGGAGCCGATGGGCAATCTCGCCAGATGCTCGAACCGGTCAACGCGCCAAGCGGGACGCTCATCCCCTACGAGGTGTGCATCTACGCCAGGAACATGGATAGATTCTGCGTGCGCGACAGCTTTCTCATCTGGCAGAATCCCTGATGACGGGATAGATTAGAAACCGGTTTTCTCGGCAGCCTGGGGGGGTTAAGGCAGCAATTCTTTCGGCAGGTGGGGCAGATCGATCATCGCCTCATCACAAAACAGCATAGCGCGCTCGATTACATTGCGCAGCTCGCGAATATTGCCGGGCCAATCGTGAGCCATGAGTGCCTGCATGGCGCGCGGGCTGACATCGGTTATATTCAATCCCATGCGGGGATTGTTCTGGCGAATGAAAAGGCCGACCAGCTCGGGGATATCTCCTTTGCGCTCACGCAGAGGAGGCAGGTGCAGATCGACCACTTTCAGGCGGTAATACAGGTCCTCGCGGAACTTCCCTTCCGAGATCGCTTTGGGGAGGTCGCGATTGGAAGCCGCCAAAATTTGGACATCCACGCGAATCAGGTTGGTGCCACCAACGCGCCGGAAGGCGTGCTCCTCAATAGCCCGTAACAGCTTGGCTTGCATGTCGGTGGGGATGGACGAGATTTCATCCAGGAACAGGATGCCGCCGTCGGCGACCTCCATCAGACCGTGCTTGCGCTTCTCGGCGCCGGTGAACGCCCCAGCCTCATAACCGAACAGCTCAGATTCGAGCACGGTGGGTTGGATTGCGGCGCAGTTAATGGCGATAAATGGCTTGTTGAGGCGCGGTCCCGAGGCGTGGATTGCCCCGGCCAACACCTCTTTGCCGGTGCCGGTTTCACCGGTAATCAGGACAGATACGGAGGCAGCCGCGGCGCGCTGCGCCTGGTGAAAGACAGATTTCATCGCCGGGGATTCACCCAGGATGAAATTCACCTGGTACTGGGTGCGGCGAAGGTGGGCGAGCTCCCGGCGCATGGCGACCATTTCGCCGGCGCGGCGGATCGATTTTTCAAGCTGGTCGAGCTGTATGGGCTTCTGCAGAAAGTCGTGAGCCCCGTTCTTCATCGCTTCAACCGCCATCTCAATATCGCCAAAGGCGGTGATCAGGATGATGGGCGGGCGGGGGACGAGCAGCGCGGTTTCATCCAGGAGGCTCGGTCCGTAGCCATCTGGCAGTTGGACATCCAGGAGGATGATATCGGCATCCCCGCGCTGGATCGATTCGCGGGCGGCGCCCAATGTGGCGACACCGATCACCTCGTAGCCCTGAGAGGTGAGGAACGATCCGATAATGTGCCTGGCGTTTTCTTCGTCATCGACAAGCAAAACAGTTAAGCTCATTGAGACTCCATGGCGGGAAAATTGAGGTGAAACACCGTCCCACCCGGAAAAGTGGTGACCTTGATGGTGCCCTTGTGAGCGGTGACGATGCGCTTGGCAATCGCCAGGCCCAGGCCTGTACCGCCCGATTTGGTGGTTACGAAAGGCTGGAAGATGCGCTCCAGCATATCGCGGGGGATGCCCGGCCCGTTATCGCCGATATCAACCGTAATGGACTGGCGCTCGGCGTTGGTTTTGAGGGTATGAATTTTTACTGCCAGCGTGCCGCCTTTACCTTCCATCGCTTGAATGGCATTGGTGAAAAGATTGTTGAAAACCTGCTCCAAGGCGCGCTGGTTGCCGTTCACTGGCGGCAGGGGACCGTCGATCTGCAGGTGATGATCTATGTTCGCGGAAACGGTGCGGGGTCGCAAACGATCTAACAGGCGACTAGCAAGCTGACCGATATCGACCGGCTCCATGTCGTATTCTGTTCGGCGGGCAAATGTCAGCACTGACTTCATCATCTCGTCGAGCCGATCGCAATCTATCTTCATGCGCGTGATAATCTCCTGGTTTGAGTCCTCGGGAGGCAGATTTAATGCCATGAACTGGAGACCGGCGCTGATCGTATTGGTCAGATTGCGAACTTCGTGGGCAAAAATAGCTGTAACTTCGCCAAGCAGGGCGCGCTGTTCGAGCTGTTGAGCCTGGGATACGATTCGCTCTTGTTCGCTCAGATCGCGCACCAGGATGGTGATCCCCCGCAAATTACCCGCGACCTGCGTGGGTATCACCCCGACTTTCGCCAGAAATGCCTCTCCAGAGCGCCTGAACAGGTGAATTTCCTCCAGGTCATGGGTAGGTATGCCTTGAGCGGCAATTCCGAGGGCTGGAAGCAAACGGTCAGTGCCCACCAGGACGGCGTCGACGGGGAAACCAAATGCTTCGCTGCTATCGTATCCCAGGGTCGCCTCTGCGGCTTTGTTCATCCGGATGATCTTGAGATCGGGATCGAGCAAAATGATGCCGTCTTCGATGGAATTTTCAATCGTCGCGTAGATTTCCTGGATCGATAACTGGCGCTCGAGGGAGGCGTGCATATGGGTGATGCGGCTGTGCAGCTCTACCAGAGCGGTGAGCGCCCTGGCAAGGAGGGTTAATTGTGTCTGGACGGTTTCCAGGCGGGGCGTTTCGAGGCCGGCGATAAAAATGAAACCAATCAGCGCATTTGGCTGCCCGAGAGGCGCAGTGACGACATAGCCCAGCCCGGCGTCACGCGCCAGGCGGTGCAGACCGGTATGAGGCCTTTTGCGCGCTGTCCAATTGTGGGGGCTGCGAAAATGGTGCATTTCCTGACCAGGCAACTCATGCGGAAATGGATCGACCTCGCCCTGGCCCGCCCGACGGGTGAGGCGAAAATCTTTTCCATCCTCCGCCAGGTCCTGGAGGTAAACACAAAGCGCAGTCGCCCCGGTCATTTTTTGGGTGGCGGTCAGCAGCAGTTCCAGGCCAGCTTCCAACTGAGGCTGCTGCAAAGCCTGGGTGATGATTTGCATGCTGGCGATCAGGTCCTGGCGCCGATGTTGTTCGGCCTGGCGTTGATGGACTGTCTCGAGGCGTTCGAGCAGCAGCAGCGACCAGCGACCCTGCGGGTGTAGGTCGCTGCGGGTGATCAGGACGTCCAGATGGGTCTTGTTGCGGGTGGCTAATTTCGCCTCGAGCGGGTCGGATGGTGCTGGATAGCTGGATAGGAGAGCGGGTAAATCGGCAAGGACCACGAGCGAGGCGCATTTCATTTTACTCAGCTCATCGCGAGTGTACGCCGACAGCTCGGTAGCCCGGGCATTCGCCAGGCGGATCTTCCCGGCGGGTAGCTCCACGAGCAGCGCTGCGCTGGGCAGGAATTCCAGCAGAGCCTGGATTTCAGGGACCCCGGGGTTGCGCCGGAGCCTGGGGAAAGCGCTGAGCTGAGAATGACCGGTCATCTGACGCTGGAGAGAGAGGAGGCTGGGTGTTTGGATCGAGATGCCTGGCGCAGGTGGGCTGGGAGGATCCCTTCCATAGCCCGGTACTTGGCTACTGTCCGCCGGGCGACGGGAAATCCCTGGCTTTTCAGGATTTTGGCTATCTGGGTGTCGGTGAGCGGCCTGGTCTCCTGGGCGATGATCTGCCTCAAGGCTGTGCGGATATGCAAACTGCGGTCGAAGAACTTCGCCAGAGGCACGATCCTGCCACTGGGAAGCTGGACAGCTTTCGATGAGACCGCACGAGAGATGGTCGACTCGTGGACGTCCAGTTCCCCCGCTAGACTGGCGCGAGTGACTGGCTGAAGGCGAGCGTCGCCGTGCAAGATGAACGCTCGCTGGAAGTTGGCCAGGCGCTGCATGAGGCGGACGATGGTGTGATCGCGCTGCTGCAGGCACTTGATGAGCAGGTTTGCCTGCTCCAGGTCTGATTTCCACTGCTCGGCTTTTTCGAGCGGGGCATCGTGCAGGGCGGAGCGGAATAGGGGATTGATCCTGAGCTTGCCTGCCAGAGGTGAGATGATCTCCACAACCAACGGCGTATTGGGGGAATCGTTCAGCCGGGTGATGATCACATCGGGTATATGATAAGCGTCCCGAATCTGCTCTGGCGACTGATGGATATCCCCCCAATGGGCGCGGGCCGGGTATGGGTTCAAGTTTTCGCTGATAAATTTGGCGATCTGCCTGACCTGGTGGGAAGGAATTCCGAGGATGCGACCTAACTCCGCATACTGCCTGCGGCTGAGCAACTCCATGCCCATCCGCACAGCCTGCTCGGCCAGTGCAGGTATCGGGCGGCTTTCTTTGAGCACTTCCAGCTGGACGAGCAGGGCTTCCTGAGGCGAAGGAGAGCCAACACCGACCGGCTCAGCGCGCTGAATCAGGCGCAGCACGCTTTCCACCTGGGAAATCAGCACATGATGGTAGCGAGCGATCTCGAGAGGCGGGATTCTGAGCAGCCCATCCTCATCCAGGCTGGTCAGGATATGTGCGGCAATCGAACGCTCCTGGAGAGCCAGCTCTGGGGCGATCTGGCGCATGACGAAGGCGGGCAACTCGAGGATCTCTGCAGCCAGCTCTTCGTCGGGCATGTCGTCGGCTGAGAACGGCTCGCGGGCAGGGTAAAAGTCATCCCGGGGAGAGACGAACACAATCGGCTCATCGTGAGCCAGCTCTTTTGGGCGGCTGCACACCGGGCAGAGTTGACGTTCGGGCAAGGGCCGGCGGCAGATGGGGCAGGCTGCTGCCGCCGTCACTTGCAGGGCTGGATTAGAGGCCAGCTCAGCTTCGATCTTTTGGCGCAGCTCGGCTGCGTTCAGCCCCAGGAGCGTCATGGTTTGCGCCAGATGGGCTGTGGTGACGTGGCGGAGCGCGATGGTTTGAGTTTGAAAGATCATGATTTCCCCTCGCCAGAGGTATTTAGATTATAACCCGTTGCAAGATTTGTACCAGGGTTTTATGTTAAAATGAGTGCTAGTTATCCTTCTCACAAACAGTGAGGGCAAACTAACATGCTGCGTTCATTCCTCATTTACCTGTCTAAATCTGTCTGGGCAAGGAACCTTGTCACCCGCTGGTCGTTCGCCTGGCGGGCGGCTTCTCGTTTTGTGGCCGGCGACAAGCTTGAAGACGGCATCCGCGCAGTGCAACGCCTGAATGAGATGGGCATCAACGCCACCCTGGACCACCTCGGGGAGCATACCACCAATCCCGAGGAAGCCACCCGCTCCGCAGAGGACATACTCCAAGCCCTGGAGATGATATCCACCTCGGGCGTGCGCTGCAACGTTTCGATCAAGCTGACCCAAATTGGCTTAGCCCTCGACGAGGGTTTATGCGCCCAGAATTTGCTCAAAATACTGGAGCGGGCTAGGCAGCTTGGAAATTTTGTCAGGATCGACATGGAGGACTCACCCTGGGTAGAGAAGACACTGGATTTATACCGCAAGATGCGCTTCGAGCACGGCATGGAAAACACAGGCGTTGTCATCCAGGCTTACCTGTACCGCAGCGAGAGCGACGTTCGCCGCTTGAACCAGGACTGCACCCGGATCAGGTTGTGCAAGGGGGCGTACAATGAGCCCCCCGAGGTCGCTTATCCGAAAAAAGGGGATGCGGACGCCAACTTCGACCGGCTGGCGCGTTTGATCATGGAAAATGCGCTGGAGTTCGGCTGCCCCCAAATCAGCGAGGAAGGTTATATCCCCCCAACCCCGGCGCTGGCAACGCACGACGCGCGCAGGATCGATTACGCCCTGGAATTTGCCAGCCAAAGCGGCTTGCCGCAGAAATCTTTAGAATTCCAGATGCTGTACGGCATCCGACGAGATTTACAAGAGAAACTAGCTGGGCAGGGATTTCCGGTGCGTGTCTATGTGCCTTATGGCACTCAATGGTACGCCTACTACATCCGCCGCCTGGCTGAGCGACCCGCAAACCTTTGGTTTTTCATCTCCAATTTTTTACGCCCCTAAAACCCAATCGGCCATAAGCACCCGGAATTAGAGGGGCGGTCCAAAAGAATTAAACGACCAAAAATTATCAGCGCCTTTAGGTGGAGTGGTTTCCACTCAGCCTTTGCCGTCAACGACAGGGAAGTGGAGTTGTGGTATCATGAATCCACCATCCGGGTGCCCGGCTTGGATACGGTAACACCATTGAGGGAGGCTGCATGCCTGAATATAAACAACCCAGCCGCTGGATGCCGCTCCTGATGATCCTGGTGGGCGGGGCGCTGATCCTGGCTGTCGGTGGGTGGTATCTGGGGTCGCTCTTGCGCACTGCGGACAGTCCGAGGGTGGAAGTGACGCCGACTGAGGCAAACTACCCCCAGGTTGCTCGCGTCAGCCCCGCGGATGCCAAAGCTGCCTTTGACAGCGGATCAGCGGTGTTCGTAGACGTAAGAGACGCGGCTTCCTATGCCCAGGGGCACGTCCCTGGCGCGCTTTCGATCCCATTGACAGAGTTTGGCGAGCGCGCCGACGAGCTGAATCCGGCAGACTGGCTGATCACCTATTGAACCTGACCGGCGGAGGAAACCAGCGCCCGTGCGGCGCAATACCTGCAAAATCTCGGATACACCCAGGTGACGCCGATCAAAGGCGGGCTGCAATCCTGGGTCGCGGCTGGATATCCCCTGGAACCGTGAGGCGCTGACAAATGACAGACACCCCACAATTTCTTTACGAGCGACTGCTCAAAGAGGCAGAAAAGACGCTGGGATTTTTCGAACGGCTTCCGGAAGAAAGCTGGCAGCGAGTTATTTATACGGAGGGCGCGCATTGGACGGTACGCCAGGTCCTGGCGCATTTCGCCGCCTCAGAAGACAGCATCCACCGGCTGATCCAAAACATCCTGGCAGGCGGCCGTGGGACGCCCGAGGATTTTAACCTGGATGCTTATAACGAGCGGAAAGTTGCGGCTTTAAACGAAGCCACCATTGCCGAGCTGATGCAGCAATTCAACGCTAATCGGCAGAAAAACGCCAGGCTGGTGATGGAGATGAGCGAGGCTGATCTGGCCAAAACCGGGCACCATCCATTTTTGGGAACTGCCAGCCTGGCGGAGATGATCAAGCTTCTTTACCGCCACAACCAGATTCACCTGCGCGATATCCGCAAAACGCTGGGATAGTCAAGGGTGCAATGGAGAGCTTGCGAGCGTTTATCAGATTATCCCGCCCGCTATTTCTCATCGGCGCAGCCCTGGTTTATTTCCTGGGGGTGGGCATCGCCCGCTATCTGGGGAACAGCATTGATTGGGGCGCTTATGCTCTGGGGCAGATGTGGGCGACGATTTTGCAGCTTGGAGCGACCTACCTCGACGCCTCCTACAACACAGCCATAGGGGGCGAAAATCCGCGCCGGCCCGGCTTCGCAGGAAATGGTAAACCTGCACCGGAGGTAAAGATTCCGCCTCAAACCCTGTTGATTGCGGCTGTTGCCTGCCTGGCGATCATCGCTTCGCTGACGGTGCTCATCCTGCAGCAAGCTCAGCCATCCGGCGCGGCGCTGGTTTTTATGGGCCTGATCGCGCTGGGCGCGCTGATTTACTCGTTTCCCCCGCTGCGCCTGGTCACCAGCGGCTACGGCGAGCTGACCGTGGCCATCATTTACGCCAACCTGCTGCCTGCGCTGGCTTTCTTGCTGCAAGCGGGCAGCCTGCACCGCCTGCTGGCGATGACCACCTTCCCACTGACCGCCCTGTTCCTGGCGACCACGCTGGCGCTTCAGTTGCCTGATTATGCCCGGAATGTGAAGTACGAGCGGCGCACACTGATAGTACGCATCGGCTGGCGCAATGGGATGAATCTGCACAACTGGCTGATTCTATGCGCATTCCTGCTGCTGGGCATGGCGGCAGCGTATGGACTGCCGCTCCCCATTGCTTTACCTGCTTTCCTGCTTCTGCCTTTAGGGCTGCTGCAGATCTGGCAAATGAGACGCGTAGCCGAGGGAGCCAGACCGAACTGGAAGGCGCTGACCTTGCTCCCTGTAGCCATCTTCGGTAGCATGACCTACCTGCTTGCGTATGCATTTTGGACGCGATAGGATTAAGCTCCAATGCCCGAGTTCCTTGAGCTGCTGCCTCCCCCCGAAGCGCTGAAGCGGTGGCAGGAACATATCAGCGCACAGGTAAAAGTCGAAGAGATCGATTCGATCCGGGCGCGCGGCAGGGTGACTTTTGAAGCGGTAAAAGCTCCTCATCCCCTGCCTTCATTTGCGCGCTCCACCGTGGATGGCTATGCCGTGCGCGCCGAAGACACCTATGGGGCAAGTGAGGCTCTGCCAGCATACCTGCAAGTAGCCGGAGAGGTGCCGATGGGAAAGGCGCCGGGGTTCGAACTATCTAAGGGCCGCTGCGCGCTCATCCACACTGGCGGCATGCTGCCCGAGAGGGCGAACGCGGTGGTTATGGTGGAGCACACCCAAAGCGTGAGCCAGGATGAGGTGGAGATCCTGCGCGCGGCTGCGCCGGGAGAGAACGTGCTCAAACCCGGCGAGGACGTTGCCGAGGGGCAGGAGGTGATCCCGGCGGGGAGGCGCCTGCGCCCGGCGGAAATTGGCGGGTTGATGGCATTAGGGCTGACGCGAGTGAAAGTGGCCCGCCAGCCTCGGGTGGGGATCATTTCGAGCGGAGACGAGGTCGTCCCGCCGGAGGGCGAAATAACACCGGGACAGGTTCGGGACGTCAACGCCTACACCTTGAGCGCGCTGGTGCAGGAATTGGGCGGGGAGCCGCTGCGCTACGGAATTATCCCAGACCGGGCGGAAGAGATGCAAGCCGCGGCGGGAAAAGCGCTGGAGGTGTGCGAGCTGGTCGTTATTACGGCTGGATCGTCAGCCAGCGCGCGCGACCTGACCGCCGAGGCGATCAATGCCCTGGGCGCGCCCGGGGTGCTGGTTCACGGTGTGGATGTGCGTCCCGGAAAACCCACCATCCTGGCGGTATGCAACGGCAAGCCGGTCATCGGACTGCCGGGCAACCCGGTCAGCGCGCTGGTCATCGCCTCGATCTTCGTGCCTCCGGTAGTGGAGGCGCTGTTGGGGCTGCGCCGCTCAGCGCCCGCGCCCAGTGTGCCGGCGCGCCTGACCCTGAATCTGGCCTCCCAGGCGGGCCGCGAGGATTGGATACCCGTGCGCCTGCTCTCCGACCCGGAAGGCTACCGGGCGGAGCCGATTTTTGGGAAAAGCAACCTGATCTTCACCCTGGCGCGCGCGGATGGAATGATCCGCATCCCCGCCGACGCCACCGGGCTGCACGCGGGTCAAATGGTCGAGGTTTGGCTGGCATGAGGGATATCGCTGGCGGGTCGAAAGCGCTGTTCCTGACCTTGTTGCCGGAAATCCTGGCAATCTGCCAGCTTCCTGAAGGTTCGTCCCTTCCCGCCTGGATGCCGGAGTCTGGTTTCAGGGCCAGCCTGCATACCCCAGGCGAGCTGACGGTGGTGTGCGAGCAACGCCATATCCCGGCGGATGTGAAAAATGAAGCGGGTTGGAGGGCTCTTGGGGTGCAGGGGTCGTTGGATTTCAGCCTGGTGGGGGTGCTGGCAGCGCTGGTCTCGCCGTTGGCGAGCGCCGGGGTGAGCGTCTTTGCGCTCTCTACTTTTGATACGGATTATCTCCTGGTCAAAGAGACGGCGCTGGAAAAAGCCCTCCAGTCGCTGGAGGAAGCCGGGCATACGATTGTGGATGGATGAGGTAAAGCGTCGCGGATAAACCGTAATTACGCTTTTATCGACATGATGGAGATATATTTACACGATATCCCTTTATCTGAGGCGCAGCGACGTCTTTCGCAAGCGCTGGAAGCCGCCGGCCGCGGCGGCCTGCTCGGTAGCGAAGAGATTCCCCTGGACGAGAGGGCGGTCGGCAGGATGTTAACCGAACCGGTGTGGGCGAAGATCTCCTCGCCGCACTACCACGCCTCCGCCATGGACGGTTTTGCGGTGCGCTCCCAGGATACCGCCGGAGCGATGCCAACCCAGCCGGTGCGCTTATTTTGCGCCGACCATGCCGTATACGTGGATACCGGCGATCCGTTGCCCGTTTGGGCTAACGCGGTGATCCCGATCGAAAACGTTGAGGCGCTTGACGAGGGGGAAAACCTGGCGATCGATCCCCGCAACCCCCGTGCGATTCGCATTCGCGCGGCGGTGACCCCCTGGCAACACGTGCGCCCGATGGGGGAGGACATCGTCGCGACAGAGCTGGTGCTCCCGGCGGGGCACCGACTGCGCCCGGTGGACCTGGGCGCAGTCGCAGCGTGCGGGCATGACCGTTTGCAGGTGGCACGCCGCCCGCGGGTGGCGATCTTGCCCACCGGATCTGAGCTGGTGCCGGTTGGCGCACCAGCCGGGCTGGGGGAGATCATCGAATACAACTCCATCGTCATGGCAGCGCAGGTAAACGCCTGGGGCGGCGAGGCGAGGCGCTTTGCCATACTTCCAGATGACTTCGAGCGGATTAAGGCCGGGGTGATCGAGGCAGCTCGCGAGCATGACCTGATCCTGTTGAATGCGGGCTCTTCCGCCGGGTCGGAAGATTTCTCCGCCAGAGTCGTCCAGGCCGTGGGAGAGCTCCTGGTCCACGGTGTGGCGGTTCGCCCGGGTCACCCAGTCATCATCGGTATGGTCAACCTGACGAGAGACCCTGGTGTAGAAACAACCCCGGATGACCGGCAGGTGCCGATCATCGGCGTGCCGGGCTACCCGGTTTCAGCGGCTCTGACCGGCGAGATTTTCGTCAGGCCGCTGCTGAGGCGCTGGCAGGGTGGGCAGGCGGAACCCCCGATGACCGTCAAAGCCACATTGACCCGCAAGGTGACCTCCCCGCCGGGCGACGACGATTATATGCGCGTTGCGGTTGGGAGGGTAGGCGAACGCATGCTCGCCGCGCCGCTTTCGCGCGGGGCGGGTGTGATCACTTCATTAGTTAAGGCGGATGGATTGGTCATCCTGCCGCGCGGCTCGCAGGGGCTCCCGGCCGGGGAGGAGGTGGAGGTGCACCTGCTGCGCACGCCGGCGGATCTGGAGAAGACGATATTCGCCATCGGCTCGCACGACCTGACCCTGGATTTGATCGGCCAGTTTCTGGCAAGGCATGACAGGCGCTTCGCCTCGGCGAACGTGGGCAGCCTGGGAGGCCTGGTGGCGCTGCGCCGGGGCGAGGCTCACCTGGCAGGTTCTCATCTGCTCGACCCGGAGAGCGGCAAGTACAACCTGAGCTACATCCACCAGTACCTGGCGGGTGTGGCGGTGGTTGTGGTAGCCCTGGTTGGCAGGACGCAGGGATTGCTGGTCGCCAGGGGCAATCCGAAGGGTATTCACTCGCTGCTGGAATTAACCAGACCGGAGGTGGTTTTCATCAACCGGCAGCGTGGCGCCGGGACGCGAGTTTTGCTGGATTACCAGCTCGAGAAGCTGGGCATAGATCCGGGGGACATCCAGGGATACGCCCAGGAAGAATATACACATCTCGCAGTGGCGGCGGCAATCTCGTCGGGGCGGGCAGACTGCGGACTGGGGATCGCCGCGGCTGCTCAGGCGCTGGACCTGGATTTTCTGCCCTTGTTCGAGGAGCGCTACGACCTGGTCATCCCGGCAAAGCATTACCAGAGCGACTTGCTGAAGCCCCTGATCGACCTGCTCAAGAGGCTTGAATTTCAGCAGGCAGTGGCGCGGCTCCCCGGCTACACTACCAACGAAATGGGCAGTATAATCGCTGAGATCCATGCAGGGTAGCTGCGACAGCGTAGCTGCGATAGCGTAGCTATGACAGCGTAGCTACGACAGCGTAGCTACGACAGCGTAGCTGCGACAGCATAACTGCAAATTATAGGTTCAGGAGGAAAGCAATGCCATTATCGGCGGGCATCCTGGCCCCAGATTTCAGCCTGCAAGATGAAACCGGCGCCCTGCGCCGCCTCT
>DATEDC010000185.1:0-5980 GCA_035286585.1 Anaerolineales bacterium | reverse complement strand
TCTCAGGGTAGAATCCATCTTGTATATGAGGAACACCCCAGGTATCTGGCTGCTGATTTGCGCCTTCATACTATACGCTTGCCGTGCGAGCCAGGCAGAGAGCTCAGTGGAGGAAGCGCCAGATAACCCAGGTGCACATCCCACGGTCGTGGCTTTGGCGACGCCGGTGAGACAGGTCACCCATCGCCCCACTCCAACGGAGGCCATGCCGGAGCCACAGCCATCCCCTACGGTAGTGGATGACGTAGGGCAGCCAGAGGCCAAAAGACCCATGCAGCTTTGTTCCCCCCTGCAGGGTTTTGCCCTGGAAGAGGTGCCCGAGATCGTCTCAGCCCCGTATGCGCCGCCCCCGCCCGGGCGGGAGGAGCGCCACCATGGGGTGGATTTCGCCTTTTACCAGCGCGGCGAGAGAGCCTCCATCGAAGGCGTCGGCGTGCAGACGGCGCTGGCGGGACGCGTGGCGGCGGCGATCCGGGACCGTTTCCCGTACGGGAATATGGTCATCATCGAAACCCCGTCTGCTGAGCTCAGCGCAGAGTTAAAGCGAGAATTGCAGGTGGGCGAGGGCGAATCGCTCTACTTGCTGTACGCCCACATGGCGGGCGAGCCGGAGGTGGAGCTGGGCCAGGCGGTGCCGGCGTGTTTTCCGCTGGGGAGCGTGGGGAAGAGCGGCAACGCGGGCGTGGCCCATTTGCATTTCGAGGCCCGGATGGGGCCGGCAGAGGCGCAGTTCCCTGGCATGGCGTTCTATCTGGCGCAGACCACGCAAGAGGAGCGCGACAATTACACCCTGTGGCGGACGAGCGGGGTTTTCCGCCATTTCGACCCGCTGAACTTGCTGACCCAAAGCGCGCATTGAGGCCAGAGACAGGGCGCTTTAGCGACCCGTAATGCTCGGACAAATGGCGAGACGAGAACCGTCCCAGTCGCATTCTTGGGCGCGCGGTACAATTTCTGAGCCAGCCTTAATCTTAAAATGGCTTGCTTTTATCGGGTTTTTCCTTTATCCTTTGATTAAGAAGCACTCGCCCGATCTCAACGCCTGTCTGGGCTGAACTATATTTACTCATAGCCGCGATTTGGAGCAACTATCGCCCAGGCGAGCGTAGGTTCACCCTGCTTTGGCGCTGCCATGCATGGCGAACACGGTGCGGTGATAAGTGAATTACGATGAAATTCAGGCTGACTCGCCTTCTTAGTTTCATTCTGGTAAGCACAATAGCCTTTTTTGGCTGGTCGAACTCAGCCCATTCACTTAGCGTGGAGCAGGGGGATTACTGGAATCTCATCACGACGCCCAATTCTCCGCCGGGACTGGCATTTCACGCCCTGGAATACGACCCGGACAGGCAGGTGACCGTCCTGTTTGGTGGAAACCCGCGCAACAGCCGAGAGAACCAAACCTGGGAGTACAATGGCGCGGATTGGAGTCAGGTTTTTCCACCGCTATCTCCATCCGGAAGAGAGAACATCAGCCATGCCATGGCCTACGACACGGAGCGGAACAGGATGGTGCTCTTCGGCGGCTTATCCGTTTCGGGCGTGGTCAACGACACCTGGGAGTATAATGGCGCCACCTGGAGCCAGGTCAATACCGCCAACGCACCCCTGGCTCGGGACGCTCACACCCTGGTTTATGATGCAAGCCGCGACAAGACGGTGTTATTCGGGGGCTCAAACCCGGCTAACAACTTTCTCAACGATACCTGGGAATATAACGGGTCGAACTGGCAGCAGGTTTTCCCGGCGCAATCCCCGCTGGGGAGGGATCGCCATGCAGCCGCCTACGACAGCCGGCGCGGGGTGATGGTAGTGTTCGGGGGCCGCGGGCAAAGTGGGTCGCTGAACGACACCTGGGAGTACGATGGGTCGAGCTGGCAGCGGATCTATCCGCCTGTTTCGCCGAGCGGGCGTTGGAATCACGCCATGACCTACGACTACCAGCGCGGCGTGGTGGTCATGTTCGCAGGCACCGAAGACGGCAGCAATCGCTTGAGCGATACCTGGGAGTTCG
The DNA here is from genome assembly GCA_035286585.1 of Anaerolineales bacterium. Classification (GTDB taxonomy): domain Bacteria; phylum Chloroflexota; class Anaerolineae; order Anaerolineales; family UBA4823; genus DSOS01. Next base: position 3,966 of record DATEDC010000185.1, on the reverse strand, counting down.
ATGGGGTGAACTGGCGTTTGGTTATACCCACTACTCCGCCGCCCGCCAGAATGGGCACCTCGCTGGCGTACGACAGCCTGGGCCAAAAGGTGGTCATGTTTGGGGGCGGTTATTATCAAGGAATCCTGAGGGTATTCGACGATACCTGGGAGTACCAGGGCGAAATGGCTACCAACCTCCCGATTGTGGTCGAAGCGCGCCTGGATATCGGCATGCCTTACGATCTCGCGCGGGGTTGCCCTTCGCCTTACCTGGGCTGCGGAGGTGATTATCACGGGTTTTACGCCGGTGTGAGCGCTGACCTGGTGATGGACGCCTACCGTTCCGGGGTGTCGCTCGATATCCAGGCGGAGCTATCCCAGGATCACGCCGCAAGCCCGGGTCGCTACCGGTTTGGCACTGCTCGTTATGTGGAGGACCTGCGGCGTTACTTTAGCGTAAACCAATCCTGGTACGAGCACGCCGAGGATTACCTGCCGGGGGACGTGGTTTTCTTTGACTGGGACGGCGATGGGGTGACCGATCACGCTGCTATCGTCTCGAATATCGACCCGTCTGCCCGCCCCACGAAGATGGTGAGCGCCATCGGGTTCACAGCGGAGAATCCATCCGGGACAGCCAGGGAGCTGGAGTGGAACAGCTATTTCGAACAGCACAGTGTCGGGCACGCCCGCTTGAACAGCGCCGGCGAGCCCCCAAACGTCACGGCCACTGAGACAGGTCAGTCCCTGCGAGTCTGGCTGGATTCTCCTTCGATCAGTCTAAAGCTGATGGACGATGCTGGCAAGGTGGTGAGCGCGAGCTACAATGAAAACCTGGTCGCCAGCAACGTGAAAGATTATATCCCGTACATTCCAGGCGGGCAGTATGTCGACCTGGGCGCTCAAAAGACGATCACCGTTACCAATCCGATGCTGGGACATCCGGATCAATATCACGTCGAGATGACCGCCCAGGCAAGCCAGATGTTTCACCTGCGCCTGGAAACTTTGCAAAATGGCGCCATCACGGATAGCCGGGTCTATACCACCACGGTTCAGTCTGGCAAAACCTATCGGCTGGACTTCTCATTGGAACTGGCGCCGACTTTGAAGATTAAAATTGCCGACCCTGCGTTGCAAGACTCACCCCAATTGGGCATTCCCTCGTTGCTCCACCTGAGCGGCCTGGTCGGCACGACTGTCCAGCAGATTTTCAGCCTGGAGGAGATCGGGGGATTTGGCGATGTAAGTGCGGTGGATATCTCGTCCACCAACCTGTACAACCAGCTCGGGGAATGGATATCGGCAAGCCAGCTCACCATCATACCCAACGGGTTTACGATACCCGCCGAGGGAACGCAGCAGGTTACGCTGCAAGTGGACCTGGTCGGCGCAAAGCCGGGCTGGTACCATGGCAGCCTGCTGCTGGAGCCGGGGAACTGCAACCCGGTGAGCATTCCTTTGACGGTTGTGGTGGAACCGTACAAGCGCTTCATCCCGATGGTGTACCACTAAGATAACCGCGTTTACGCAAGCCGGGGGCTGGACAAGATGGACGAGGGATATATCTTAAGCATCGACCTGGGCACGAGCGGGCCTAAAGTCGCCCTGTTCAGTTGCGAGGGGCAATTCATCGCCTATGAATTCGAGCGCAACACGGTCAATCTGCTGCCTCATGGGGGCGCGGAGCAAGACCCGCAGGACTGGTGGCGGGCGATTAAAACCGCCACGCAGCGCTTGCTCGCCCGTGGCCTGGCGCCGGTGGTGAAGATCGAAGCGCTGTGCTGTACCTCGCAATGGTCGGGCACGGTGGCGGTCGACCGGGCGGGCAAGCCGCTGATGAACGCCATAATCTGGATGGATGCGCGCGGCGCACCTTACATCCAAAAGCTGACCGGCGGTTTGGTGGAAGTCCAGGGGTACGGAGTACTCAAGCTGCTCACCTGGCTGCGCCTTACGGGAGGCGTACCCGGTCACGCGGGCAAAGACCCGATCGCTCACATCCTGTATATCCGTCACGCGCACCCCGAAATATACCGGCAAACATATAAATTCCTGGAGCCAAAAGATTACATCAATCTCTGCCTGACGGGAAAGTTTGCCGCCTCCTACGACTCGATCACGCTGCACTGGCTTACCGATACGCGTGACCTGTCCAGGGTGGACTACTCTGAACGCCTGCTGCGCCTGTCTGGCATGGAAAGGGAGAAGTTCCCCGACCTGCGACCAGCCGTGGAGATCCTCGGCCCGCTCCAGCCATCCGCAGCACAAGAGCTGGGCTTGCACGAGAATGTACAGGTCGTGATGGGCACACCAGACCTGCAATCGGCGGCCCTGGGTTCTGGCGCAGCGCGGGATTACCAGGCGCACCTGTACATCGGCACTTCGTCCTGGATCGGCTGCCACGTCCCGCGTAAAAAAACCGACGTTTTCCATAACCTGGCCGCGCTGCCCTCGGCGATCCCAGACCGTTACCTGCTGTGCGACGAGCAGCAGACCTCTGGCGCCTGCCTGGGTTTCCTGGGCGATAATATCTTTGTTCTCAAGGATGAGTTATTAAGGGCGACAGGTATGGCGGACATCTATCAGGCCTTCGATTGCATTGCCGAGAGGGTTCCGGCGGGCAGCGGGGACCTGATTTTCACCCCCTGGCTGTACGGGGAGAGGACGCCGGTGGACGACCACACAGTGCGGGGTGGTTTTTACAATTTATCCCTGGAAACCCGAGGCGAGCACCTCGTCCGGGCGGTGTTCGAAGGCGTGGCGTATAACACCCGCTGGTTGTTTGGCTACGTGGAAAAGTTTATCGGGCGGCGCATCGAAGCCTTGAACGCTATCGGCGGTGGCGCAAAATCCAATGTCTGGTGCCAGATTCTCGCCGATGTGCTGGGGTGTGAGATCCACCAGACCCGGATGCCGATCCTGGCAAACGCCCGCGGCGCGGCCTATCTGGCAGGAGTGGCGTTGGGTCGCATGCGATTCGATGATATTGACAGCCGGATTGAGATCGCCCGGCGATACCAGCCTGACCCCGAGAAGCGCAAAGTATACGACCGCTTATACCGGGAGTTTCTGAATATCTACCGGCGCAACCGCGCCATCTATGCCCGGTTGAATGAGTGAGAGGGGGGGAAGGGTTTACAATGGGACGCACGGGGTGGTTGTTTGAAAATTTGAAGCGTTTGAGTCCCGCCCTCGCCGCGTGGCTTGGTAAACGGCTGGGATCGAACCCGCTGGTCAGGCGCAGACTGGAGCGTGAATACACGGCGCTCCTGGGTGGGGTGGAAGATGCACTCAAGCCTTACCGGGATGAATTTATTCGCCATACGAAAATACCCGCAAGCGGTCTGGAAAAGGAGACCATCCTGGAACAGATGCGGACGCTCAAAGAGCGAGAAGCCAGGCGCTGGCGGGAGGGGTACGCTTCTGGCGCGGTTTATCACGGCGCTGAGGAGCACATCCAGTTCCTGGACCAGGCTTACGCCCTCTACTCGCAAGCAAACCCCCTGCACGCGGATCTCTGGCCGAGCATCAACAAGTACGAAGCGGAAATTGTAGCGATGACTGCCGACATGCTCGGAGGTCGTGGCCCGGGTACGGTCGACCGGGAGCAGATCTGCGGAACGCTGACCTCGGGCGGCACGGAGAGCATCCTGCTGGCGATGAAAGCTTACCGGGATTGGGCCAGGGAGCGCCGGGGGATTAGAAAGCCCGAAATGGTGTTCCCGGTGACAGCCCACGCCGCATTCGAAAAGGCCGCTCGCTTTTTCGAGATTAAACCCGTACGCATCCCGGTGGACGCCAGCTTCAAAGCCGACCTGAAGGCGGCGCGCCGGGCGATCACGGGGGACACCATCGTAATGGTCGGCTCTGCGCCCTCGTTTCCCCACGGGATCATCGACCCGATCGCAGAGCTGGCGGAGATGGCCCGCCAGGAAGGGATTGGCTTTCATACGGATGCCTGCCTGGGCGGTTTCGTGCTGCC
>DATEDC010000184.1:0-2674 GCA_035286585.1 Anaerolineales bacterium | reverse complement strand
ATTGGTTCCAGACACCAGAAACACCCGCCCCCCAGGGTGGCAATTTCCATTTTTTTCGCCGTTGATTGATCGTGGTTAGACTGTTTATCCATCATTCGATACCTCTATTCACCGCTCCATCTTCCGTCGTTCGTCCATCGTCATTCGTCATCATTATAACAACCTCATCTGCTCGCTTACTTCCGTTAATGGGTCCAGCGCCAGCAGCTCGTCCAGGTTGGCGTGGGTCAGGGAGGGCGATTCCGCCAGGTGGCGCAGGTGGCGGAACTTTAGGAAGCGCCAGCCCTGGTCAATCGCCTGGCGCAGGCGCGGGTCGCGGCGCTGTTTAGAGATCACCAGGTTGGCGCGCGCTCCGGGGAGCACGATTATACTGCAATTGGCAGGGTAGGGGCTGGCGAGGACCAACTCTCCGAAGGTAGCGGTAGCCAGTACGTAGAAGACCATCGCAGGCTGGGCGAGGTCCGGGTTTTCAACTTCCAGCCAGAGCAGCGGCTTTTCACCCTGGGGAGTGAAGCCCAGACGTCCCCCGAGTTCGGTCAGGATCTTGCGCATAGCCGAGAGATCAGCGCGCCGTGCGGGCGGCGCATCCTGTGGGCGCAACTTCCATATCCCGCTGCCGGCCGGGTCTTCCTCGCCATAAGACTCAAGGCAATTTCTAATCAGGTCCAAGCCAGGGGTGAACAAGCCTGGGGAGGCTACACATGCGGCAATCTCTACCTCGGTCAGGGTGCATCCGAGGTGGCCTTGCAAATAATGCACCACAGCCACTTCGACGCGATCTGCCAGGGATGTTTCAGGTCGGCCGGTCTGGGGGTGCCACCAATGGCCAGCCTCCAAGGATTTATCGCTGCCCCCAAAGCGCAGGAATCCATTGCGGAAAGTGAAGGCTCCTTCGAAAACCTGCTGAACCTGGCTGTAGCTCTCGGCAGGTGAAGCCTGGCTACCCGTGGGGAATGCGCCCTTATCGACCAGGGCGCTCAAGGCCGCGGTGTGCAGGTCAAGATAATGGGCTGCTTCGCCGCGCTGGCGCAGGTGTTCCCTGGCTGCATCGACGGCGATTTCCTGCTGGTAGGACAAGTCGTCGAGGGTATCTTCGCTTCGCCGTTGTCCTACATCTCCCCTGAGTCCCCATAAAATCTGCGCCTGGCTACTTTCATCTCTCAGCGCCAATCCGTCCAACCGGAAGCCGGCCTCCGCCGCAGCGATCAAGGCGGCTGAGAGAAAACCCGGTTCGGCCTCTCCGATCAGTCCGAAGAGGGGCGTGCCTTCCGGGAGCAGGGTGGCCAGATTGCTCAGCGCTGCCTCCAGGGCGGTTGTGTGCCAGGCCCAGTCGTAGCGGCGGCGGTGCAGCACAGACTTGAATGGCCCGATCGCCTCGCGTCCCCATAACCATCCCGCCCACAGCGCGGACAAAGTCCAGTAAGCCTGGTTGGGACGGGGCAGAGCGGCCAGGATGGCGCTAAAGTCTGCGGGCGATGGCTGAGTTCCCTGCTGGAGCTGTTCCTGCAATTCTTTCGAGCGGCCTTCGTAGACCATCACACCGCTTTCGGCTGGCAGCGGCTCTGGCCAGATAGTCATGTGTACTGGAGGAGCTGTCGAAGCCAGTCCTTCGACCGCCTCCTCGAGCGCCAACCACAGGTTTTTCTCCCGATAACGCGTCGGGATGGTCAGCTGGCGTGGCCGCGCCCGCCCGGTCGGGTGGGGCCACAAGGTATTCGCCTGGTCGAGAGCGCTCAGCATCAACGCTACCAGGATACGTCGCCTGGTAGCTGCCGATTCAGGCGCAGCCGGCTCGGCTAACAGGCTGTCCAATCGATTGATTACCGTGATCACCGCGTACACCGCCCGCGGCAGGTAAGTATTCAGGGCTTCTTCGGCGTTGCCGCGGTCTGGGTCACCAGCTGGGGCGATGCGCTCCAGTGCCCGCGCCCGGTGCATCCCGGCGATAGCGAAACTGGCTGCCAGGCGAGTGTCGGCTGGAGTGACTGGTCTTTCGCCTGCATCACCGCAGCGTTCGCATTCGTAAATGCGCGCATAGGGTGCGATCGCTTCGCGTTCCCATAGAAAAGCCTGCGCCGTGACCGGCTGCTCGCATTGGGCGCAGGAGGTTGCGTACAGGGCTCGGATGTGCGGTTCCAGGCGTTCCTCCCCCTTACGCGCTGACGCCAGTTCGGCCAGCGCGGCGCGCAGTTCGACCTTGTCTGGCGGGTGAGTCGCAAGTTCCAGCAGAAAACGCGCCACCGGGTTATTGGCTGCTACCAGCACCCGGTAGCCGGCGCGCGCTGCCTCCACTGCGACCCCTGGCGCGGCTCCAAATGGGTCGAGCACCCAGGCCCCGGGTTCGGCGTGAGCGCGCAGCCAGGCAGTTGCCACGCCCTCCGCGATGGGCGGCAAATAGCGGGATAACAAGCTCGGGTGGGCTGGTCTCCAGCCCGGAAGGAAGACGAGCGATTTGGGCATAGGTTTGGTCGAGCTTTAGTATAATCGAGCTGCAATCTTCCCGGAAGATCAGGGAGAGGAGGGTCTATCAACCTTTATTTCCGTTTCAATCATTGTCGCCCACCAGCTGGTTTCTCGCGCGGGAAGTTAATCATCTCGCTCGCTGCCTTCACCCTGGCCTGCAACCTGCTTACGCCGGCGGCTACCCCCACTGCGTTGCAGGTCGCACCAACCC
>DATEDC010000183.1:0-3033 GCA_035286585.1 Anaerolineales bacterium | reverse complement strand
TTGGACACCAGGCCAATGCGCACCGCGTACAAAGCCGCCTGCGTGCGGCTGGGCACGCCTAATTTCATTAAAACGTTGCTGACATGGGTTTTGACGGTGGTCTCGCTGATGTGCAGCTCCAGGGCGATTTCCTTGTTGGCTTTTCCACCAGCCAACAAGCGCAAAACGTCGGTTTCGCGCTCGGTGAGCTGGGACTCCTCGATCGGCTCTTTGGGGGTCTTGATTTCTCTCATTAACCTCTCGGCCACTTTGGGCGAAAGCTGCACCTGGCCCGCCGCAGCAGCCCGGATGGCGCGGCAGAGCTCGTCGGCCTGGGTATCTTTCAGCAGGTAGCCAATCGCGCCGGCGCGAATGGCGTTGACGATCTGGGCGTCTTCCAGCACGCTTGTCAGGGCCAGCACCTCGGTATCCGGGTGATCGCGGCGGATGATTTGCGTGGCGGTTACGCCGTCCATCACAGGCATCAGCAGGTCCATGATGACCACGTCGGGTCGCAACTGTCCCACCATCGAGACCGCCTCCTGACCGTTGCTGGCCTCCCCCAGGATCTCGATATCCTCCTCGAGCGCCAGGAACATGCGCAGCCCCTGCCGCACCACGCTGTGATCGTCGACGATGATTACCTTAATTGGCATCGGTCGCTTCTCCTACTTTCGAAGGATAACGCCCTCCTCCTTAAAGCGGAGGTAGAACTACAGGTTTGCAGGATGCATCGCACCCGAGATTGGATTATAACAGTGAATATTAAAATAGACAGATTGACCAAAAAAGGGGAATGTTTTATGATCAGGATATTAATCGCAGATGCGCAACCGATGGTACGCAAAGGCTTGCGGATGCGGCTCGCCACCGAGGAGGATATCACCATTGTAGGAGAGGCTTCGGACGGAATTGAAACAGAACGACTGATGCTGGAAACCCACCCCGACATGGTGATCCTGGATACAGAAATCCCCAAGCGAGATGGCTTCGTCACCACCCGCTCCCTGCGCGAAGCCAATCCACGGGTCGATATCATCCTTTTAAGTCTGCGGGGCGATCCTGCCCAGCGGCTAAAGGCCCAGAGAGCCGGCGCTCGAACGCTCATCGAAAAGCAAGAAGGCGTCGAAAAGTTATTGGAAACCATCCGCCAAATCCAGATCTCGAAAGGAAGCCAAGATGCATGAAGCCGCCGTACAACCCAAACCGCGCGCCGAAAACAACCACTTCCCCTGGCTGCTGGGCATGTTCGTGCGCCCCAGAGAGACGATTGGCCATATAGCCGCTCATGCGAACGGCGTCTGGTGGCTGCCGCTGCTCGTTTTGTGCCTGACTGCGCTGTTTAGCGTGGCTGCCAGCGGCTGGCTCAGGCAAATCGCGGCCCAAACGGGCCAGGTGGAGCTGCCCCCCGATTTTCAATATTACCCACCCGAGCAGCAGGAGAGATTCATGCAGGCGGTGGAGGCCACCTCGGGGCCGGCTTTTGTATACGTCCTGCCGGGCATGGCGCGCCTGATCACCGTCTTTGCGGGATGGCTGCTGGTGGGCAACCTGCTGCACCTGGTGCTGACCATGCTTGGTGGGCGCAATAACACCACCAGCACGCTGAACCTGGTCGCCTGGGCGGGGCTGCCTTTCGCCCTGCGCGACCTGGTGCGCACGGCGGCCATGCTGATCACCCGCGAGCTCATCCAATCGCCTGGACTCTCGGGTTTCGCCCCGCTCGAGGCTAGCAAGCTGAACGCATACCTGTTTTACCTGCTGGGGCTGGTGGATATCTATTTGGTCCTTCACATCCTCTACCTCGGGTTGGGCGCCCGCACAATTGGCGGCTTATCGGCGCGCAAAGCCTGGGGCGGGGTGGTCATAACCATGCTGGTCTTGATCGGCTTACAGGCGCTGATCGGTTACGGTTTGGCCCAATTGAGCACCATCCAGGTCGTGCGTCCCTTCATGTTTTGAGCCTAGACCTGACGGGTTTCATTTATTGACGTACTTTGGAAGCATGGATTTTAGCGAGAGCATAACGACTGGCCTGCGAGTTTCAAAAACCCGTCAGGTCTGGGATTATGTACATGGACGATACGTATCTACAGATCAGCGACCTGCATAAAATTTACAAGATGGGGGAGGTGGAAGTCAAAGCGCTGGCGGGCGTCGACCTGACCATCCCGCGGCGGACTTTTACCCTGATCATGGGTCCTTCGGGCTCGGGCAAGAGCACGCTCCTGCACCTGATCGGCGGGCTGGACAGGCCCACCCACGGGCAGATATTCGTGGACGGCCGGGAGGTGGACAACCTGGACGAAAACGAACTGGCGGTCTTCCGGCGCAAAATGGTGGGGTTCATCTTCCAGTCCTTCAACCTGATCCCCAGCATGACGGCGTTAGAAAACGTGGCTCTGCCGCTGCGCTTCACTCATACCCGGCGCCGGGAGCGCTTCGAGCGGGCTGCCGAGCTGCTGAAAAAGGTGGGGCTGGAGGAGCGCGCCCGTCACAGACCCATCGAACTATCCGGCGGCGAGCAGCAGCGCGTGGCGATAGCCCGGGCGCTGGTCAACCAGCCGCATTTAATCCTGGCCGACGAGCCCACGGGCAACCTGGATACCGCCAGCGGCGAGAGCATCATGGAGCTGCTGGCCGCGCTGCACCGCGAAGGCGCAACCGTGATGGTGGTGAGTCACGATACGCGCCTGGTCAATTACGCCACCCGGGTGGTCAACATTCTGGACGGACGGATCGCCAATGGACGCGTCGGCGAGAAAAGCGACCCAGGTCTTCCGTCTGCCCCACTATCAAACCCTCAGGAGAAGCCTCAATGAAGCGATCTTATATCCTGCTGGCTGCACTGTTGATCCTGGCTTTCGCCCCAGGTCTCTGGCAACCGGGCGCCCTGGCAGCCCAGGTGAGCAGCGCAGCGGGCGATCCGCCCGCCATCAACGATTCGGTCATCGCTTTTCTCCAGGACGAACCGACGCCAACGCCCACCGAGACGCCCACCCCAACCGCATCGGCAACGCCGACGCCGACGGCGACGTCCACCCCAGAGCCCAC
>DATEDC010000182.1:0-2477 GCA_035286585.1 Anaerolineales bacterium | reverse complement strand
GGCATCCCCGAAGAGGCGCGCGCCTTCATCGGCATGGCGGGCTTCCGCGTCAAGATCAACACGCACGGGGAGGTGATCGACGTAGAGCAGCCGGGCACGATAGAAGGAGACGAGGGGGAATAGTATTCCAACGGCAAATATCGCGAATACTTTTTCAAAATGGCCAAGCACATTCTAGTCGTCGATGACGACGCGCTGCTGCGCCGCAGCCTGGCCTTCAACCTGGAACAGGCCGGCTACCGGGTGGACACTGCCGCCACTGCAGAAGACGCCCTGGCCCTGGCACGCCGGACCCCCGCAGACCTGGTGCTGCTGGACATCGGGCTGCCCGGCATGGATGGGCTGGACGCATTGCGCCAATTCAAAAACGAGTTTGCGGTGCTGGTGATCTTCCTCACCGCCCGCCGGCGCGAGCTGGACGAAGTGGTGGGGTTGGAACTCGGCGCCGACGATTATGTCACCAAACCATTCGATGTGGACATTCTGCTGGCGCATATTAAAGCAGTGCTGCGCCGATCCATAAGCCCGCCTCCCCTCCCCGAGATGGATTCCCCGCGCGTGGTGGGTGACCTGGTAGTGGACCCACTTGCCCATTTGGTCACGGTCCAAGGTCGCCCGATCGAGCTAACCCGGCGCGAGTTCGATCTATTGCACGCCCTGGCATTGGAACCCAAGCACGTCATCCCCGTCGAAGACCTGCTGGCACGCGTGTGGGGGGCGGAATTCACCGGCCAACCCCAGGTGGTCTACGTGCACATCCGCTGGCTGCGGGAAAAGATCGAAATCGACCCGCAGCATCCGAAACGCATCCTGACCGTGCGCGGGGTGGGCTACAAACTTGAACCGCAGGGGGACTGATGTTGCGCTCGCTTCGCAACCGCCTGATCTTCACCCACATCTTGCCCGTCCTGACAATCGTTACGTTGACCGGCATTGCCTTGTTCTACGCCCTCGAGACCCGTTTCCTGCTGCCCAGGCTGGCCGAAAACCTGAGCAACGACTCGCGTTTGCTGGCTGAAGTCAGCCGCGGCGAAAGCGGAGTCTGGGCGAACCCACTTTTGTTTCAGGTCATGATGAGCCGGGTGCGGGTCGATCCAGCGATCCGGGTGATGTTCTTGAGCGCAACGGGGCAATTGCTTTATTCGAGCGATCCTGCCGACTCCGGGAGCCTGGGGCAATTCCTGGAGATCAATGGGCTCGAACTGGCACGCGCCGGGCAGGAGGCGGTCCTTACCAACTATTCCATCTTCCGGCTGGGGAACGCCCTGATCGATGTGCTTACCCCAGTGCTGGCTGGCGACCAGCAGGTGATCGGTATCGTGCGGCTGAGTTACCGCAGCGCGGCAGTCTACGATCTGTTCGCGGAGCTGCGTATCCTGATTGCCGGGGTGCTGATCCTGGGATTGTTCCTGGGGGGGATCCTGGGTTCTCTGCTGGCGATCAACATCGGTAAGCCCCTGCAGCGCGTGACAGGCGCCATCCAAAGCCTGGCAAGAAGCGAACAAAGCGAGCTGCTCACCGAACAGGGCCCGGACGAGATCCGCGACTTGACGCGGGCTGTAAACGTGCTGGTCGAGAGACTGAACAGCCTGGAACAAGCCCGCAGCCGGTTGCTGGCGAATCTGGTGCACGAGTTGGGGCGCCCACTGGGGGCGCTGCGCTCCGCCATCCAGGCTCTGGCCAAGGGCGCCGCTCAGGACCCGCACCTGCTGTCAGATCTGGCGGGTGGGATGGACGGAGAAGCCGCCCGCATGCAGCACATCCTGGACGACCTGGCTCATCTCCACGACCAGGTGGTAGGGACGTTGGAACTGGATCGAGAAGCCATCTCGCTCAGCGAGTGGCTTAAACAAGTATTGCTCCCCTGGCAGCAGGCCGCCCAGGAAAAACAGCTGGCCTGGGAGGAGCAAATTCCCGGAAATTTGCCCACCATCCTTGCCGACCCGGTGCGGTTGGGGCAGGTGATCGGGAACCTGGCCAGCAACGCCGTGCGCTACACACCGGCGGGGAAATCTGTCCTTGTCACCGCGGGAGTCCAGGGCCAGGAGGTGTGGATCAAAGTGAGCGACACAGGAGCAGGCATTCCAGTTGAAGAGCAGGGGGTCATTTTTACACCCTTCTACCGCGGCGACCAGGGAAGGCGCATCAAGCAAGGCATGGGCCTGGGGCTGAGTATCGCCCGCGACCTGGCTGTCGCCCACGGAGGGCGCATCCAGGTGGAAAGCGCTCCTGGCCAGGGAAGCCAGTTCACACTCTGGATACCGATCGGGTAAAACAGACCCTAAGGGTATCATTCGTAAGATGGGTCAGAGCGATTGCAGTATAATGACCGATTAATCTTATGGCTGCAAAAACTTCAGACCTTAAAGAGCTGTTTCGATTGACATTTTCTGCTCCTGTCACCTGGATATGTGGGGAAGCGAACAGCCAACAAGCCATTCATTGGGTATCACTCGGACTGCCCGAAGCCCAGCCAG
>DATEDC010000181.1:0-20531 GCA_035286585.1 Anaerolineales bacterium | reverse complement strand
CTTTTTATTTACTGTTTGAGGAGATCGATCCCCTGTTTCTCTCCTAAAGTTTTCCTGAAAGATTTTTCATGATCCATCGCGTAAATGTCGAGTGGAAAGCGGGATAAGAGTGCATGTGTGCGCTCGCCCACGAGAAACAGGCAAACGCGCAGGCTGTTGAGTGCGCCGGGCTTATACAGGATGCGTGCGTCTAGATCGGACTGGGGTGTCCACTCGTGCTTAGCCAGGCTGCCGACAACCACAAGCCGCTCGATGGCAGCCACCCGGTTTGCGCGTCCAGCCAGTTTCTCCATGTAGCGGTTGTAATTATTGTAGGCAGTATGTACGTAACCATAATTTTTGAGCACGCCCCACAAATGCCCATTGAACAGGAAGTTTAGCGTGTGAGCCGCCAGGAAACCAAGGATCAGGGCAACATGCCAGGTCAGCCATGCGTTCAATAGTGAGCTCACCAAGCCCGTTACAATGATATCCAATCCCAGCTTGAACACGCGCTCAGCCAGACCCATGTAAAACAAACTCTGGAAGGTCCAATGCGAGAGCACAGCCGCCAGCGGGCTGCGCAACAGGAAACGGAGAGGTCCGTAGCTGAATTTCCCATATTTTGAAGTACGAAGTCGTTCCATCGGAATAATCTCAATTATTCGTCATCAAGCGATTGACTTCCATCACGGGCGGTGCACTCGATATCATCTTCAATTTTCTCGTCAGGGCAAGGGCGCGAAAAGCTTCCACTCTGTCTGCCAGCCGCCGGTCGCTGGTCAAATCTGCCCGCCGGGTGCGAATTGTCATCACATCCAGGTCTAACACAAATACAAGCGCATTTTGTGGTAAAAGCCGCCAGTACAGCCGGCCCGGCCATTGGATGTAAAATTCGGGCTCGCCAGCCGCGACGCCCAGATCCACCAGCATATCCAGCACGAAGCGCTCGCAGACGACCGTCTCGCCGCGCCAGAGGGGCAGGTAGATCGCCCACAGCGCCGCTATTGCCGCGTCCAGCAGGAGAACCCAAGGGAATATACGCCTCATCAGCCGCGAACGGCGAAAGTCCCAGTAGCCGTGGCGCACGCCGTTCGTCACTTCATACCAGCTGTAGCCGCGCAGGCGGGCGTACGCCAGCAGCGGAAGGCTGAACAAGAACGGGAAGCGCAGCCAGAGATGGCGTGCCCTCACTCCCTGCGCCTGAAGCTGCTTTAGCAGAAGCTCAGTCTGGGTGGTTTTACCGGTGCCGTCACAGCCTGTGATGTAAATGAAGTGGCCGCGTTTCACAGCCTCTCCAGCAACTGGGCCCAATCCTTGCCCACCGCCTGCCACGAGCGCACCGGGGCGAATGATACCTGCTTATTCTGCTGTAGCTCGCTGACCGCCTGTTCCAGCGCTGAGGCCAGCGACTCCGTGTCGCCCGGCTGGACCAGATAGTGCTTCCCGCCCGCGGCCAGCTCGGGCAGGCAGGCGATATCGCTGGTCACCAGTGGTTTCCCCAGCGCCTGGGCTTCCAGCGCGCTTAATGGGGCGTCGGAGGGCACCAGCTCGAAAGGCACGGCTACCAAGTCGCAGGCCGCGACTGATTGGACCAATTCTTCCAATTCCAAAAATCCATCAATCAAATGGATAAATTTGCCTCGCCCGTCGGCTGACAAATATCGCTTCAGCCATGCCTCTTCCCTTCGCAGCTCACCCGGGCGTAGGCGGCTGAGCGCCAGCAGCTTTAGTGAGGGGAGCTTCTGCCGCGCCCGCTCGACCGCCCGGATTAACGATGGCAGCCCGCGCAGAGGCGCTGGCGAGCCGAAGTAGGCTACCACTACGTCCTCCGGGCCATATCCAAGCTCCTGGCGCTTGCAGGCGGCTATTACTGGATGAATGGCACTCCAATCCGGGTCGACGCCGGGCGGGATCACCTCTAGCCATCCCTGCCACAAACCGCGCTCCACGAGCTGGCGGCGCGTGGTTTGGGTCTGCACCACCAGCCCGCCCAGGCCGCTGTTTTGCAGGCGCTTCCGCAGCAGCCGCTGCGGCGCCAGCGCCCCCAGCAGGTGGATGGCAGTCAGCGAGCGATCCCGCCACAGCCTGGCAAGCCCGATGCGCCCAAGCTGGCTTAGCGTGTACAGCGGGCTGGTGAAAACGCCGATGGCAGGATATCTGCGCCACAGGCGGAAGTCCTGGTGCAGGAAGCTGGTCAGGCCGACGTTCAGCAGCAGGACGTCCGGCGCGATCTGCTCCAGGGCGCTCTCCAGCGGGGTCGAGGACCTCCAGGGGAAGAGGCGCACATCCGGCAGGCGCACCAGGGGCAGCCCGGACAGGATTTCGCCCTGCGCCGCCCGGCTGCCATCGCTCAGCAGGGTCACGCCATAGCCCAGGCGCGCCAGCCCGCGCCCCACCTCCAGTAGATAGCGCCAGGGCTGCAACCGGGCGTTGGCTGCCTGCAGCCCGCTAACTACCAAACAAACCGATCCACGCACATTCCTCAACTCCCTACCCCTTGAGCCAGGCTCCGATATAGTTGGACAAACTGTGCGCCAATCGTTTCCCAAGAAAACCGCTCTTCTACTGTTTTATGGGCTTGCCTTCCCAGGCTTATTGAAAGCTGGCAATTTTCAAGTAGATGGATGATCCCCTGGCTTAATTCCCTGACATTGCCTGGGGAAATTAACCTCCCGTTTTCACCATCTTGAATAACGTAAGGGATTCCTCCTATCCGGGTTGCCAGCACGGGACAGCCGCAGGCCATGGCTTCCAAAAGCACAGTCGGTAAACCCTCATGATGAGAGGGCAAAACGAAGAGTGAAGCCTTACGAAACAAATCGATTAACCGCGCTCGATTGGAAATATGTCCTGTCATCTGGATACAATTTTCCAACCTTCTTTGGTGGATGAGCTTCTCAAGCGACGCTCGCAAATTACCTTCCCCGACGATCAGGAAGCGCGCTTCAGGAATTTCCTGGATGACCACCCCCGCTGCCTCGATCAGATCATGCAGCCCTTTTCCGGGTCCCAAACGGCCTACCGTCAGTACAACTTTTTCTCTCCTCTCGTTTTGGTCAGCCGGTTTGAAGTCATTCGTATCCACGCCATTCCCCATGATCTCAATATTGCCGGGATTTTGGGGATAATTCTGGATCGCTTCAGCTACCCAGGGAGACACTGCCGTCACGCGTGTGGCGTATTTGATATTATTCAGTTCCAATCTGTAACTGATGGGCGACTGAAGTTTCATTAACAATGTATATAGGCTTTCAACGGGTGTTAATTGGGCGTCCAGATTTAAAGAGGAGTGAAAAGTAATCAAAATTGGCCGATCTGTCGAAATAAGGGGCACAAGCGGCATGTGAAGATGGAAGACATCGATGGCCGATTCCAACTCGCGAAGAAGCCTTGAGACGAACAAACCGTGTAAATGTACGTGGAAAGGATAGACCGGTATAAAAGTCGGCCGCCAGATAGTAATCCCTTCCACATCCTCGCGAAGGGTAGGGCGGTATCCGCCGCGCGTGATCAGGTGGACCCTGTGACCCTGGCGGGTAAGATAGCACGCCAGGTTCCAGGCGTAGAAGCCGATCCCCTCTCGCGGCGGCAGCGGAGTCGAGAGGATCATCGCGATGCGCACGCTTATCTCTCCCCTTCCCACCCAGCCAGGCGCCTCCGCAGCGCCTGCCTTAGCCGATCTGGCTGGTCTGTTGGTGGCTTTAGCTGCGCAGTTTGCGCGACCGCCAGGCGCAAGGCTTGCGGCGTGGGCTTTGCAACGCAGACCAGCCTGCCCGTCCCGGCGAGCGCCGCGGCGAGCTGCGCCTGATGGTCGTCGAAGTGTTCTCGGTAGACTTTTAGACGTGGAACGACCACCAGCGGTTTACCCAGTCTCAAAGCCAGGATGATCGCCCCGGCTGCGGCGTGGCTGACCACCACCCGCGCCTGGCTGGTCAGCCGCTCCATCTCCTCGCTCGTGGTCCACTGGAAGCCCTCGGCCTGCTGTGGAAGATACGTCGATGCCCCGTACTGGATCACCATCCGCTCATCCAGCTCGCCAGCCAGCTCATCCACCGCCCGGACCAGCCGCTCGAAGCCCTGATTGTGCGTCCCGACCGTGACCAGGATCATATCACCGCCCCGTGGTATTCCGCCTTGGAACCGCAGACCTCCAGCAACTGCGGCCACTGCACCCAGAAAGCGTCCGCCGCCGGGTAAACCAGCCTGCCGGTGAGCGACAGGCTTTCCACCCGGCACCAGCTTTCGATGAAGATTGTCCGGGCGCCCAGCAGCTTGCCCAGGTAGAAAAACGGCAGGGCGATCTCCGCACCCAGGCTGACGACCACCTGCGGTCGCTCACGCCTTAAGACCTTTAAAGCCCAGAACCAGCCCTTGAGCATATTCCACACGCTGGCACCCATGTTGTCAGTGAAATATACCCGCCCAATCCCCCGCACTTCCCCCTCCCGCACGCTGTGGTATGTGGCGATGAAGACTTCGCGCCCGCTGAAAGCCTCCAGGATCTGCAGCATCTCCGTGTAATGACCGCCGTGGGAACAAACGATGCCAATTTTCATCTCATCTAACTCGTAACAAAGCGAGTGGTGCTCTAAATGCAAAGAATAATGGATCGAATATCAGCCGGGAGACTCTCGCTGCTAGCCCTGGATGCGCCTGTTGATAATCCAGGCGCCAGATGGCATTTTCCAGTATCCTCCGCTCGGATATCTCAAACTTCCTCGAGAAGCTCTCTTGTTCAACTCTTATTGAACGCCATTGCCTGGCGATCCAGGCATAGGCTTTGAATTTATTCGTTAAATTCCGCCGGTCGCGCAGCAGGGTGTAGCCCCAGGTGACCACCTCAGCCAGCAATAGAACGGGCAGCAAAGCCAGCAGAGTGCGCAAGCGCAGGCACTTGAGCAGCATCAGGTAGCGGTTGCGCTCCTGATAATAGGTCTTGAGCGGGCCGAAGGTCAGCGTGTAGTCGTGGTAAACGATTGAATCGGGCGCGTACAGGCAGCTATAGCCAGCCAGGCGCGCCCGCCAGGAGAGATCGGTGTCCTCCATGTACATGAAGAAACGCTCGTCGAAGCCGTCTAAAGCCTCGAACACGTCCTTGCGAATGACAAATGCCGCTCCCGAGGCGGCGCTCACCTCCTCCTGGCTTGAGAAGGACTGCCGCAGCAGGCCCATACCGCGGCACAAGGTGATGCCGCTGATGTGCACATCGTTGCCGCAGGTGTTGATCCGCTCCGGGTCGCTAAGAAGCAATATTTTTGAAGTCGCCAATCCCGCTTCGGGATGGCTCTCCAGAGCTGCGATAAGCGCCTCCAACCAGCCCGGTTCTACCACCGTGTCCGGATTCAAAAATGCAAGATATCGCCCATTGGCGTAATGAGCGCCCAGATTGTTGCCCCCGGCAAAGCCCAGGTTATCGGGGCTGTTTACAAGATGTATCTGCGGGTAGGACTGCGCCAGCCATCCGGCGCTGCCGTCGCTGGAGGCGTTGTCCACCACGATGACCTCGTCTTGCGCACCCAGGCTTGGCAGCAAGGAGGGCAGGCAGCGCTTCAAGTCCTCACGGCTGTTATAACTGACGATAATTACGCTGGCGCGCAAATCACTGTTCCCCGTGGTTGGCCCGCCCGTTGCCCCGCAGCATGTCGTGGAGCAGGCCGCGCACCGAGTGCAGGGTGATGCCGGTGGAAAACAGCACCATGCCTGTGATAAACAGCAGCACGCAGACGATGGCATTTCCGATGGCTAACTGACGGGTAGACTGGAAGCGCTCGAGCACCCACAGGCCCCGCGCCAGCCCGACCGTCACCAGCAGCGCACCCGGCAGGCCGAAGAACAGCAGCGGGCGGTACTGCCCGGTCAGGCGCAGCACGCCGTTCAGCACCGTCAGCCCCTGCCGCCAGGCCGATCGCTTGGGCTTATCCTGGTAACGGATAACCACCGGCACTTCGGCCACCCGCAGCCCGTGCTCGCGCGCCAGAAACTGCATCTCCGCTTCCACCGAGAAATCGGCGCAGCGGAACAGCTCGGCGTTGTACGCCCGCGGCGAGAAAGCCCGGTAGCCGGACTGCGAATCGCTCACCTTTACCCCGGAGGCCAGGCCGGTCACCTGGTTGAAGAACCAGTGCCCCAGCAGGCGGTGAGCCGGCACCTGGCAGGTCTTTTCCAGGTAGCGCGAGCCGACCACGATATCCGCCTCGCCCTTCAGCACGGGCCACAGCAGTTCAGGCAGCTGCTCGGGCAGGTGCTGGCCGTCGCCGTCGATCACCACGATCGCCTCCGGCTCCAGGAGACGCGCCGCACAGAACCCGGTGTTCAGCGCCTCGCCCTTGCCCTTGTTCTGCTGGTGGCGCACCACCTGCGCCCCGGCTGCCTCGGCCAGCGTGGCGGTGTCGTCGCTCGAGCCGTCGTCCACCACGATCACCGTCAGCGGGTAGCGGAGCAGCTTCAGCACCACGCTGCCGATGAAGCGCTCCTCGTTGTACGCCGGCACTACCACCACTACGCGGTGCCCCCCCAGCGCCTCCGCGCCTGGCAGGCGGCTGGCTTGCGCCGCTCCTCGAGTGGGTAACTTCACACTGGTCGCTATGTTCTTCCCCCGCCCGGAGCGCCTTCCCGCGCTCCGCCCTTCCGACAGGCGCGACTGCTAAAAACGAAAAATTCCCCCTGGCTGCAGTCCTTCGACTGCCGAACTTCGATATCGATTTTTACTGGGTCAGGTTGATGGGTCTAAGAACAGCCACATGCCTGGTTTCAATCTCCCCCTCTCAGTGCAGCGCCCTTCCCAGTGGTTATGCCAGGTTGTCGCTGAAAGGCGGAACCGCTTGGTTTCCCCGCAGGCCAAAATCGGACGACCTGCTCCGATTAAGCATAGCGAAAATTCTCGGTCGTGTCAACAGGCTGCAATCACAAATGTTGTCACCTCCTCTAGGTGACAAATGTCGTTGCCTTCAGGGCGCCCAGCTCGGCTGCCAGTCGCAGTAGTCGTTCTCTCTCAACCGGGCAATGGCGCAGATCGTAGATGGTTGCAGAGCTGTTATCCGCTCAGCGCGTCAGGTAGCCGCCATCGACGGGTAAATAGGCGCCGGTGATGAAAGAGGCTTTCTCCGAGCTGAGCCAGATCACCAGCTCCGCCACCTCTTCGGGCTTCCCCAGCCGCCCGATCGGGTGCAGGGAGACGAGCATGTCGTTCACCGCGGGGTCGTCTTCCAGTTCGCGGATCAAGGGCGTGCTGATGAAGCCCGGTCCAACCACGTTCACGCGGATGCCCTGCGGGGCGTACTCCATTGCGGCGGTCTTCGTCAGCCCCAGGACCCCGTGCTTTGCCGCCACGTAGCCTACCGCGCCGGCGAAACCTACCCGCCCGAGGATGGAAGCCATGTTGACGATCGCTCCGCCGCCGCTGTTCAGCATGGCGGGGATCTCGTATTTCATGCAGTAGAACACGCCCGAAAGATTGACTTCGATGGCCTTCTGCCAGCCTTCGATGGAGTAATCCGCGGTTGGGTTCTGCTCGCCGCCGATCCCTGCGTTGTTGCAGGCGAAGTCCAGCCGGCCATATCTGTCCAGCGCCCTCTTGACCGTGTTTTCACAATCGGCAGGATTCGAGACGTCGGCGCGCACGAACGTGGCTTTGCCTCCCGCCCTGCGGATCGCTTCGCTCGTCTTCTCGCCTAATTCCTGGTTGATGTCCGCGAGGATGACTGCCGCGCCTTCCCTGGCATACAGCTCGGAGACGCTCTTCCCGATCCCGGAGGATGCCCCCGTGACGACCGCTACTTTACCCTGGAAGCTCATGCTGGTTTTTCCTTATTTGATTGAATTATCACTGCGAGCGAAGCAGCTCGTCCTGAGCCTGCTGAAGGATGGCAGTCTCCTGCGGCATACATGCCGATAATCATTTTGCGTGGCTCACGAAGTGCGAGCGGCTTTCTACTTGGGCGAGCGCCCAGGGGTAGCGTGCAGCCCGCTGATGGCACACCAGGCTGCTTGGAAAGAAAAGTAAAACCGCCTCGCCGGATTGCAGCAGGAATTTCTAGCTCAACCCCAACAGCCTCCTGATCCAGCGGATCAGACGCTGGAAGAAGGAAAGCTCCGGGGGTGGCGCCGGGGCGGGGTAAATGCTCTGCATGCCCTGGATATCATCTGCATCGAGGGTCCGCTTGATCCCGCTGTAGGTCGGGAACATGATCGCTGCCGAGACGGTGCTGTGCCGCAGACCGAGCGCATGCCCTATCTCGTGGATCGCCACCGTGAGCAGGTCGATATTTCCGCCTCCGTGCGTTGTCGCCCAGGTCTCGGCGTCGTCGAAGTGCGTATCGCCGGCGATGCCCGGGTGTGGATTGATCGGCGGGGGAAAGAACGCGTGCGCCAGCACGTGACCCGGCCCGTCGAAGGGGCTGCCGTCTCCATGATCCCCGCTCACCCAGGAGATCAGGATATCCGCGGCAGCGGTCCCGCTGACTTCCGTAAACGTGAGCGGCGTGACTGCCGCCCAAACGCCGAGAGCCTGCCGGACGATATCCCGTTCCGTATCCCCAGCCAGGTCGTCCGTCCCGCTGACGAATCGGTAGGTTACAGTATTCGTCGGCCACTTGCCGCCAGAAGCCACAAAAGCAGCAACCCGGGGGACTTCTTCGCCTGCCCTCAGGTCGGCGACCCCGCAGCGAGGCATCTCCATGACCCGGCGCGTTTCCTCGTCGATCATTCCAGACGCCTCCAGGCCGTGGAATTGTTGATACTTCTTGATCGCCTCGCTCAAGCCGCTGTCGAGCTCGGTGAGCGCCTCCATCGGAGCCGCTGCTCCTGGGGGGAGATAACCCAGGCGGTCGAGATACTCGCGCACATTGGCGACCGACTCGTCCTTATCCCCCTCTTGCAGAACTTTTTCTGAAGTGAAAATTTTTCGTTCCATCTTATGCCTCTCCTTTAGTTATTCAACCTGAGAAATTCGTTTTCAAGCCATCCAGGTCGCAATGGGACCGGATGGAGCCTGCCATTCTCCCTCGTGAAACTCAAACTTCACCCGCACCCCGCCGCCTCCCAGGTACATCTTGCCAGCCTGCTGGCTTGCCTCGCTGACCGCGTAACTAAGCTGCAGGGAAAGCGTAGCCTGATCGGGACCAACCTCCGCTTCGCTCAAAGTGAAGTAAGGGAAGTCGCCAGTCGCCTCCGCCCGGGCGGAGATCTCACCGTCTGAAATCAGGCTGATCCGGTATCCGGGGACGTCAATCAGGCAGCTCTCGCCCAAATTCCGCTTCGATACCACGATCTCATCCCGCTCCTTCACCATTTCGATGTCGGGGAAAAAAGAAGTCCCTTTTTTCTGCCCTGGGTAAGGCTTGCCGAGCAAGGCGACTTCCAGCATGATTTGGAGTAGCCGACAGATTGTCTCGCTTTTGTCACTATTTGATGCCATGTTTTAATCCTTTGGAATTATTCAGATGGTAAATTGGCCGCGGATTTGCAAAACTGATTTCAAGGGTAAATATTGTATCGCGACTCAACAGTTCCGAGCTCTTCCATAAATATTACAATAATTTTTGATATTGTCAATCCGCAATATCGAATTTCCCCACAACTTGACTTCCCCTATCCGCTATGTCATAATTCCCCTGCCGTTCTCCGTCCGGCACACCCCTGTGATCCAAACAAAGGAGCGCCCCCATGCCCCCCGATCAGGCACACCCACACCCCGGCGACCACGATCACGACCACCCCGAGCCGCCGCCCTCGCCGGACGCCTCCAACGCGTCGCAGGTTGGGCGCTGGCAGCGCCTGGTGGCAACCTTCCGGAGCTCGGCCACCCACGCTGCCCTGCTGCCTGACGGGCGAGTATTCACCTACGGAGGCTCTTCACTCGACCCGCAGGCCTTTCCCCACCCGCCCCCCGCCGAGGTCCTCGACCTGGCCTCCGGACAGACCCGCCAGCTCCCCATGCCCGGCGTCAATGGCGACCTGTGGTGCGGCGGGCACACCTTCCTGGCCGATGGTCGCCTGCTCTTCGTCGGCGGCACCAGCTATTACCCGCCCACGCCGGACCCCTTCTACGGCGGCTTGAAAGAGGCCTACCTGTACGACTATCGCGACGATTCCTGGACGCCTCTGCCCGACATGCACGAAGGCCGCTGGTATCCCACCCTGCTGCGCCTGGCGGACGATACCGTGCTGGTCATTTCCGGCTTGCAGTACCGCGATCCGCAAGACGAGCCGCTCAAGGCAAACATCCTGCTGGTCTTGTGGCGCCTGCTGACCACGATCAAGAAACGGCTGGTCACCCGGCAGGAGCTTTTCGACCCCGCCAGCGGCGCGTTCAGCCGCCTGCCTGGCGAGCGCCTCTTCCCCCTCTACCCACGCCTGCACCTGCTGCCCGGCGGCGATGTCTTTTATTCCGGCGTGTTCAACAGCCACTATTTCGTGCCCGGCCGTTTTCCCTCATCGCGCTGGGATCAGCGCAGCGGCGAGTGGCAAGAATTGGGCGGCCAGCACAAGGTGAAGAACCGCGAGGAGGGCATTTCCGTGCTGCTGGCCCTGCGCCCGCCGTGCTACCGCCCCCAGGTCCTGATCGCCGGCGGGGGATACCACAACCTGGCGCGCATGCTGGAAAGCCTGCTGCATGGCATCGGAAAGCACCATCTCGCCCACAAGCTGCGCCGCTTCGTCACCGCCCATAAGACGGTCGAGTTCATCGATCTGGGCGCAGACCAACCGCGCTGGGAATCCCTCCCCGACATGCACTTGCCGCGCATCCACGCCATGGGCGTGCTGCTGCCGGATGGCCGCGTGCTGGCCGTGGGCGGCGTGCCGGGTCACGGCTACGGCCCCGCCCTGGACGATTTTCCGGTCCTGCCGCCCGAGATGTACGACCCGCATACCCATACCTGGACCTTGATGGCCAGGCCTGAGCGGGCGCGCATGTACCACGCCACCGCCCTGCTGCTGCCGGATGGCCGCGTGGTAGCCATGGGGGGCAACCCTCGAGCAAAGCAGATCGAGCGCAGCATCGAGATCTTCTCGCCGCCTTACCTCTTCCAGGGCGAGCGCCCGGTCATCGCCGCTTGCCCGGATGAAATCCATTATAGGAGTAGCTTTACCGTGGAGATCGACGGGGTGGAAGCCATCGCCAAAGTGGTGCTGATGCGCCCGGAGGTCGTCACCCACGTCACCAACACCGACCAGCGCCTGCTGGAGCTGACGATCGAATCGCAGGCGAATGGGCGGCTGCAGGTCTCCGGCCCGCCCAGCCGGGCGCATATGCCGGCGGGCTACTGCCTGCTCTTCCTCCTGACCGCCGGAGGCGTCCCCTCGGTGGGCAAATTCGTCCGCCTGTCCTGACCCGTCCACTTTGACCTGCATAGTTCTGATGATAAACCTCCCGCAAATCATCCGCAGGGGGCTGAAAGGGGCTGCGGCCTCTCTCAGCCGGGAAGGGACGATATTGCTCCTCCTGCTGGCTGCCGGAGCCTTCTTGCGCCTGTATTCGCTCGGGGGTAAGAGCCTCTGGGTGGACGAAGCCTTCAGCCTCGCCATGAGTCAGCGTGACCGCGTCGATTTTTTTGAGCGTCTTGTCGGGGGAGACACCCACCCCCCGCTCTACTATCTGGCGCTCAAATACTGGACGCTCCTTGGGGACGGAGAAGCCCACCTGCGCCTGCTCTCCGCCCTGTTCAGCATTGTAGCCATCCCGCTGATGTACGCGCTGGTTTCGGATCTGTTTCGGGATAAAAGCCTCGGCCTGGTTGGGGCGGCGATCCTGGCTTTCTCGCCCTTCCAAATCTGGTACGCCCAGGAAGCGCGCATGTACACCATGCTGACCTTCCTCGCCCTGCTCTCGGCGTACTTCTTTTTCCGGGCGTTGCGCACCGATGATCGCCGGGATTGGCTTGCCTACGCCCTCGCCGCCGCGCTGGCGCTGTATACCGATAACGGCGCTATCTGGTTCCTGCTCGCCATTTCCATCTTCTACCTGCTCTCGCTGAAGCGCTTCCCCGCTCCTCTCAAGCGCTGGCTGCTCGGCAACCTGCTCGTCGGCCTGGTCTACCTCCCCTGGCTGCCCTTCTTCCTCAGGCAGGCTCGCCGGGTGACCGAGAGCTTCTGGCTACCCGCGCCAACCTTCGAAACCGTCCTGGGGACCCTGCTGGACTTCCACAGCTTCAACTTCCCCCTCACCAACCTCAGCCTGGCCTACATGGCTCTGATCTTCGCCTGTGTGACCCTGCTCCCCGCCGGTGGTTGGACTCGCCGCCTGGGCGTCATCTGGCTGTTCGTCCCCCTCCTCGCCTCGCTCCTGCTCAGCCTGCGCCAGCCGATCTTCCTCAGCCGCAACCTGATCCTCGCCTCGCTGGGATACTACCTCCTGACCGCCGAGGCCGCTTCACGCCTGGCCAGTTACACACAAAAGAGGTCAATCTCTCTGAGCGGAGCTGTGGAAGCCCCCTTCGACCGCGTTTCTCTCCGCTCAGGTAGCTCCCGCAGCGCAGTCGAGGAGGCCTCCGCTGTCTCTGGCGGGCCCACCGAGCCGATTCGCCCACTGCGGGGCAAGACAGCCCTCCTGATTCTCCTGCTGCCGCTTGTGACCTCGAACCTGGTCTCCATCGCCCATAACCTCTGGCGGGAGCCAAAAGAAGACTGGCGCTCAGTCGCCAGCTACGTGGCGCTCTCCGCTCGAGACAGGCCGGGCGGGATCGTCGTCTTCCTGCCGCGCTACACAGAGCTTCCCTTCGCCTATTATTTCAAAGGATACGACCTGTTCATCGATACCCAGGGTTACCCGGGCGACGAGATCCTGCTCCACCCCCAGCCGGTGGAGGTGCATGATATCGCCCAGGTGCTGGACGGGCGCCCGTACGTCTGGCTGGTCGTGCGTGACATCGAAAACGCCGACCCGGACTGGGCGGTCAAAAGCTGGCTGGAAGCCCACGGCTACCAGCCCGAGCCGCCCCTCAGGCTTGGCAGCCTCTCTGTCCACACCTATGTCCGCTCGGATCTGGCCCCCTGGAGCCGCGCCATCAATTGATGCTCAAGTATTGAATGCTAAGACTTAATATCGACGCGAACCGCCGCGGTTTTTGTGTTGGCGCCCGCCCTGACGGCTGCCGCCAAACCCGCCCGGCTTGCGTTCCTCGCGCGGGCGAGCGATATTCACGGTTAATTCGCGTTGGCCCAGGTTGTAGCTATTGAACATTTGAATGGCTTTTTCTAATTCACTTTGGTTGCCCATAACCACGAATGCAAAACCCTTCGACATGCCGCTTGCGCGGTCTTTGATCAGGTCTACAGAGGTCACCGAACCGGCCTGAGCGAACAATGTGCGCAGGTCTTCTTCAGTAGTCTCATAAGCCAGATTACCAACATAAAGCTTGGTTTCCATAATCCTAACGTCTCCTTTGAACAGTTTAAAATTGAACCGCCAGCCTCACAGAAGGGGCCGGCGGTAACTGTACCCAATAGCAAGTTAACTTGGATTATACCACACTTGGATCCAACAACTTGCTCAGTTCGCGCTCTGCTTGTTGGATCGGAACAGATAAAGCCACAATCCACTCGTTCAGCAGGAGGTTCCTGGCGCGCATCAGGATCATCGTATCGTTTTCGTTGATCTTGTTGGTCCGCTTGTAATGCTTCAGATCGCGAACCACCCGGCAAATCGATTCGAGCTTTCCGTCTTTCATCAGCTCTGTCAACTGGGTTTTCCGCAGATAACGGTCAGTCGAGAGCGATTCTCCAGGGCTGGCCAGGAGACCGAAAAGTTTTTGCAGCTCTTTCGCCGGGGTAGGGAAGCGCAGGCAGTGCTCGCCAGTTTCATTCACTGGAACCCAAAGCGTCATGTCGCCAATCTGCACCACATAATATTTACCGGAGTGCCCGGATAATACTTTCTCATCTACCCGGATAATTTCTCCCAGACCATAAACACGATGGACTACATGATCGCCCACCCGGAAAGCCATAGCCTGCTCAAGCATTGGTTGAACCCATCCTTCCTGGATCAAATATCCGCTGATTTCGCGTCTCGCCATAGGAGAATACCCGTGGTTGGACTTACCTGTATATATTCCGCTTGTCCCTTTTTGTGCTTCTTTAAGGCGAATTGGCGCGAAGTTGCAAAATATCTGCTGGGGGTTTCCTTAGAAAGCAACAGAGAGGGAAGAAAACCGCCCGTCCTGCATGAGGACCGGCGGTGATTCCACAAATCCTGACTAATATTATATCATATAACTCTTACGTTTCTTTGGGGTTTCGTTTCTGTTCTTGCGGCTGCTCCAGTTTCTGCCGCTCTTGTTTCCGCTGGACGAGAACACTGAACGGAAGCTGTGTTAAATTATTTGTTCTCCGCCTCCTTGCTCCCCTTGCGTCTCTGCGTTAAGTTCTTTTCAGCGCCCTCAGCGCCCTCAGTGCCTCAGTGTTCCTATCCCTGACACCTGGTCATTGTCATTCGGCTCTTCATCTGATGCTATAATTCGGACATATATGAGCGAAATCCAGGCCCTCGAGCGAGCGATTGCCCTCCTGGAAAGCCAGCGCAGCCTGCTGGGGGACACCACCGTCGACGCCGCCCTGGCGCCTTTGCGCGAAAAACTGCACGCCCTGCAAGCCTCCCGCCAGAAACCCGCCCAGCAGCTCAAATACGCCAGCGCCCTGTTCACCGACATCGTCGATTCCACCCGCCTGGGCCAGGGCCTGGACCCCGAAGACACCATGGAAATCATGAACGGCGCCCTGGAGCGTTTCAAGGCGGTCATCGAGGCGCACGGCGGGCGGGTGACCCGCTTCATGGGTGATGGGCTCAAAGCCGTCTTCGGCATACCCATCGCCGCGGAAGACGACGCCGAAAGAGCGGTGCGGGCTGGGCTGGCGCTGGTGCAGGCTGCCCAGGACTACGCCCGCCAGGTGGAAGAGACCTGGCGCCTGAGTGGCTTCAACATCCGCGTCGGCATCAACACCGGGCAGATCCTCTTCGGCAGTGGCGTGGAAGCTGAGAACACCATCATGGGCATGGCCATCAACCTGGCGAGGCGCATGGAGAGCGCCGCCCCAGTGGGCGGGGTGCTCATCTCCGAAAACACCCACCAGCTCGTCCGCGGCAGTTTCGAGCTGCTCGCTCAGCCGCCCATCCATGTCAAGGGCGTCGAGCAGCCTGTGCAGACCTACCTGGTGCTGCGCCTCAGCCCACGCCCGTTCCACGCCGCCGGCCGTGGCATCCGCGGCGTCCACACCCCCCTGGTGGGTCGGGAAGAAGAGCTCGCAATCTTGCAGGAGGCTTACCAGGCCACCTTCCAGGGGCGGCGCGCCCGCCTGGTCACCATCCTGGGCGAGGCGGGCGTGGGTAAATCTCGCCTGCTGGAGGCTTTTGAAGCCTGGATGGCGCAGCAGCCTGCCAAGTTGCACGCCTTTACCGCCCGCGCCACACCGCAAACCCTGGCCTCCCCTTACAGCCTGCTGCGCGAGCTGTTCGCCCGCCGCTTCGATATTCTCGAAAGCGACCCCGCCGACCAGGCGCGCCAGAAACTGGAAACCGGCCTGCTGCTGTACCTCGACGAAGACGCCCAGATGAAAGCCCACTTCATCGGCGCCTTGCTGGGTTACGATTACAGCCTCAGCCCGCACCTCAACGGCGTGCTGAGCGAGCCCCAGCAGATCAACCAGCGCGGCCTGTTCTATCTGGTTCAGTACTTCGCCAACCTGGCCCGGTCAACGCCCGCCCTGATCTTGATCGACGATATCCACTGGGCCGACAAGCCCTCCCTGGAATTTATCCAGCGCCTGGTTGCGGAGTTGGACGATTACCCGCTCCTGGTGATCGGCCTTGCCCGCCGTCTACTCCTGGAAACCCATCCGGAATGGCAGCCCGCAGGTCCTCTGGGGATGGCGGAGTGCTCCCGCCTGGAGCTTATGCCCCTCACTGAGGCGCACTGCCGCCGGTTGGTGCAGGCTATCCTGGCCGGCGTAGACCAGGTGCCAGAGCGCCTGCTGGAAATAATCGTCCGCCAGGCAGAGGGCAACCCCTATTACATCGAAGAGCTGATCAACATGCTCATCGATGACGGCGTCATCTATACTAGCGATGACGGCGTCATCTATACAAGCGATGACCTCGTCACTGCCGGTCAGGATGACGACGTCATCTTGATCGGCGACGATGGGGCGGGCTGGAATATCGACCTCTCCCGCCTGGCTGACCTGCGCATCCCCCCCACCCTGACCGCCGTGCTGCAAGCCCGCCTGGATGGACTGCCCCCCATGGAGAAAAACGTGCTCCAGCGCGCAGCCGTCATCGGGCGCACTTTCTGGGACCAGCCACTACAGATCATGCTGGTTGCTCCCGAGCCGCCGAACGCCGAGCTGGAGGCCCTCTCCCGCCGCGGGCTTGTCCACCCCAACAGCGTTTCCGCCTTTCAGGGCGTCGCCGAATATGCCTTCAGGCAGACGCTGCTGCGCGAGGTGGCTTACGAAACCGTCCTCAAGCGTGACCGCCAGCGCGACCATGCCCGCGTGGCTGCCTGGCTGGTCGAGATTACCCAGGTCAGCGGGCGCACCGACGAGCACCTCGCTCTGATCGCCGAGCATTACGACCGCGCAGGTGATTCCGAACAGGCGGCTGGCTGGTATCTGCGCGCCGGCGAGCGCGCCAAGTCCCAGGGCGCCTCGCAGCAGGCTCTCCAGTTTTATAATCGCGCTCTGGAGCGGCTGCCAGAAAGTGATCGTGAGCGCCGCTGGCGCCTCTTGCTCGGCAGAAATGAGGTCCTGGGCCTGCTCGGCGAGAGCGCCGCTCGCCAGGCGGATGACCAGGATTTGCTGGCGCTGGCTCAGGCTGCCGGCGATGAGCGTTGGCTGGCGGAGGCTTATTACCGCCTGGGTACCTCGGCTTTTACTCGCGGGGAAGAGCGGGAGGCGCTCCAGGCCTATCGGGCGGCGATTGCCGCTGCCCGCAGCTGTGCCGAGCATCGCCTGGTTGCCCTGAACCTGGCCTTATCCGCCATTAGCCACACCCGGCTCGGAGACCTGGAAAGCGCCGCAGGCTGCGCCGAAGAGGCGTTGGAGCTGGCCCAGCAGATCGACGATGACGAAACGCTGGCTAGAGTGGTCACCAACGTCGCTGTCCACTACTCCGAAGTCGGCGATTTATCTCGGGCGCAAGAGCTGATCCAGGAGCAAATTATCACCGCCCACCGCCTGGGTTGGTATTCAGGTGAAGCTGTCGGGAATATCAATCTCGGCTATGGCTACGCCCAACTGGGCGAGTATGCCGCCGCGCTAACAGCCCTTGAAGAGTCTCTGCACCTCTGCCAGGCCATAGGCGCCCGCCAATATCAAGCCTACGCGCAGCTCAACCTGGGCCTTGTGCACTGGCGCATGGGAAATCACGCCCTCTCGGCTGAGGTCTTGGAGCCGGCGTTGCAAACCCTGAGCAGCGTCGGCGACCAGTTTGGCCGCGCCGTTGGCCTGATCTATCTGGCGCTGAACCAGGAGACCTGCCAGGAATTCACCCGCGCCATGCAAAATTACGCCGCAGCCAGGGAAGGATTGGAAGCCCTGGCGATGCCCGCCCTGGAGAATGATACCGTCGCTGGCCTGGCGCGTTGCGCCCTGGTTTTGGATCAGCCCGAGCTGGCGCGCCATCATACCAATGAGCTTTGGGTTTACCTGCTCGAGACCCGGGGTGAAGGCATGGAATTTCCTATCCTAGCCTACTTGACCTGCGGAGACGTTTTTGCCCTCCTGCAAAACGGTCCTCAGGCACAGGCTGCGCTCCGGGCCGGGTGCCAGGAGCTGATGTCCAGAGCCGGCAGGATCAGCGATCCCGGATGGCGCCGCGCCTACCTGCAAAACGTGCCGGAACATGCCGAAATTGCCGCCCGCTGGGAGCATTTTGAGCGCAGCGAAACGCGGCCGAAGAGGCCTTCTGCATAACTTGCGCCACTGCGATCTTCAGTCTTTGTTGTACCAACACATCAAATCAGGGTACAATCAGCTTGCCCCTATTTAAAGCCATAATTTCACCGTAAAAAGAGAGGAAAAGCCATGCTTCCGGGAAAAAAAATTGAATATGAAAACGAAGGCGTCACCATCACTATGCCAGACCAAAAGAAGAAGGCCAGGGTTGAAAAATTGAGCCCAACCCCCATGGGGCACATGCCGGGTGCGCCCGGTGGCTTTCAGCCTGGCCGGGTGGTGATCAACTTCCAGGTCGTGGACGAAGACGACCCCTCAACCGTCATAACCCAATTCGATCCCAGGTTCGAGCTGCGCATCCGCTACACGCCCGCCGACCTGAAACGGGCTCAGGATGCCGGCAGATCCCTGGAGATGGCTTTTTGGGATGGCGCCAGTTGGGTGATGTTCACCCGCGAGAAGCACGATTTCAGACTCGACCCGGATCCCCGGGGCGGTGGCGGCTTCGGCGTGGCGCTGATCGGCAGTTGGAGCGATCCCAACATTGCCTGGGGCCCGTAGCCGGATCCTCCAAGCAGTTGCTCGCTGAGAGGGCGGACACATGAACTCCAGGCTGGATTTGCTTGCCCAGGTGCCGTTATTTAAAAACCTGCCTGTCGACGACCTGCAGTATCTGTATGACACCCTGGATACCTGCCATTACGAAGCCGGTGAAATCCTCTTCAGGGAGGGCGAGCGCGGCGATTCGTTCTTTATTGTCCAGGAAGGGCAGATTGAGATCATCAAGGCCATGGGAACGGCGGAGGAGCTGCTCGTGGCGCGCCGCTCGCCCGGCGAATTCGTCGGCGAGATGAGCCTGCTGGAGCCTTACGGGCTGCGCACCGCCAGCGTCAGAGCGGCGACCCAGGCGCACTTGTGGCGCATGACCCGCCCGGAGTTCGACGCCTTGCTCTTCCGCCAGCCGATGCTCGCCTATGAGATGGTCCATGTGCTCGCCGACCGTCTGAACAACGCTCACAACCTTTCGATAAAAGAGCTGCAGGAGAAAAATCTTCAGCTCACCCTGGCCTACGAGGAGCTCAAAGCGGCACAGGTGCAAATCATCGAAAAAGAGCGCCTGGAAAGAGAGCTCCAGGTTGCCTCCGACATCCAGATGAGCGTCCTGCCGCGCAGCCTGCCGTCTCTGCCCGGCTACGATTTTGGCGCCCGGATCGCCCCGGCGCGCAGTGTGGGCGGCGATTTCTACGACTTTGTGCACTTGGGGGTAGACCGCCTCGCCATTTCCATCGGCGACGTGACCGATAAGGGTGCGCCGGCTGCCATCTTTATGGCCCAGGTGCACGCCTTGCTGCGCGCCGGGACCAATAAGTCCGCCTCGCCGAGCAGAGTCCTGCGCAACGCCAATCGTCACCTGCTGGAGATGAATTCACGCGGACTGTTCGCCACCGTGCTTTTCGGCATTCTTGATAGACGTAGCGGCGAGTTCGCCTACGCCCGCGCCGGACACGATCTGCCGATCCTGGTCACCGGTGGTGGGCAGGTGGCGCTTGCTCCGAAAGGGACCGGTCAGCCGCTGGGCATCCTGGATAAGCCGCAGTTTGACGAACAGGCTCTAAAAATCCCTGCGGACGGCTTTTTACTTCTTTACACCGATGGGGTTACGGATGGCAGAAACCCGGTTGGCGAGGTCTTCGGCTACGAGCGGCTCAAGCCTGTGCTCGGCCGAGTCGCCGGTCTGCCAGCTCAGCAAGCCTGCGATAAGATCGTGGATGCCCTCATGGAATATCAAAGCGCAGCCGCGCAAGAGGACGATATCGCCCTGATCCTCATCCGCTCGAATGCCGCGAGGGGCTGAGTGAGCAGGGCTACACCATCAGTGATTTCTTCCAGATTGGCGTGCTGATGCTGCCCGGTTGGATGACCGAGACGTACAGGTCCCAGCGCAGCAGCTCCCGGCGCAACGCGTCGGAAAGCGCCTCAATGGCGAACATGGAGCTCGCATACGACCCCAGGAACGGCGTGGTGACCCGCCCGTCATTTTCCAAGAGAACCCTCCTTAAACGCTTGCCCATTTGCCGTAGGGCGCGCTACCCTGGTGAGGGAGCTATAGAGTCGTTGAGAGTCCCTTGACGAAGCCGGCCTCCTCTGGCTAGATTTCCCCCAGCAGCCTTTAGAGCTGGTTTGATTCCAGAAGCAGCTTGAGGGTGTGCATATCGTTATCGACCTGCTTTTCAACCTGCTTGCCTACCAGCCCCTCTCCCAACTTGAAGAAGCCGCCAACTTCGAGCCGCCCTGTTACGCTAAGCAGCGTTACGTCCCCCTGGGGCTCGACTTTATTCGTGATTTCCAACTGAATAGGCCCGCTGACGGATTGTATGGTGACCAGTTTTGACGGCTCCCACTCGGTAACCTTAAGGTCCGTCTCGATATCGCGCCCCAGAAACCTGGCCTGTGTTCTAAAGGTTGACCCAACGCCGACGGGAGCATCCGTAATCCACTCTGCCGACTTGACACCGCTTTGCCATTGAGGAGTTTTGGCAGGCTCGGTGATCACATCGAAGACATCTTGCGAGGAGCGCTGGATGGAAATATTTTTTTCGAACTCGATCATGGATCGCCTCCTTTGGGATAATAAGTTGGTGAGGAACTTGACAGACATT
>DATEDC010000180.1:0-9553 GCA_035286585.1 Anaerolineales bacterium | reverse complement strand
ATATCCAGGCGCGGTCAGCCGGGCTGTGTTTGCCAACACCCTCCCGCCCAACGACCGGATCGCTGAGAAGTATGGCACGCTCGGAGCCATCCTGCCGTATGCGCCGGAGTTGTTGGTGATGGCGGTGCTGCGCTACAGCTTTAGGAACACCATCTACCCGGCGGCGAATTATGATGAGCTTGTCCTGGCATATCTGCTGGAAATATCCTACGGAGGGGTGAGCAAAGCCCAGGTCGCCGGGCGCTACCAGTGCGTGATCGAGCCTTTCGAGCCGCCAGATGTGGGCGCCCTGGGCATCCCGGCGCTGATCCTGGAAGCCTCTAACGACCCGCTGGTGGAAAAGACGCTGCGCGAGCGGATGAAGCAAACCTACCCGAGCGCGCGGACCATCGACATGGGGAAGGTAGGTCACTTCCCTTACCTGAGCCAGCCCGAGCGCTACACAAGCTGGCTGCTGGAGTTTTTCAGCTCCCCGGTTTTGGAAAATTAATCTCCGTCCTGTAAGTAGGCGTGAATGGCAGCCGCGGCTTTGCGCCCGGCGACCATGGCGGTGACCACCAGATCGGGGCCAGTAACCGCATCCCCGCCGGCAAACACGCCGGGTCGCGTGGTGGCGCCGGTAGCCCGGTCGGCGACGATCAGGCCCCAGTTGCGGGTCTCGAGCCCGGGCGTGGTCTCGCCAATGACCGGATCGGGCCAGTAGCCCAGGGCAAGGATGGCGGTATCGGCCTCGACGATGAAGTTCGTGCCTTCGATGGGCACCGGGCGGCGGCGACCCTTCGCATCTGGCTCACCCAGCTCCATGCGGATGCACTCTATCTGGGCCAGGCGACCAGCCTGCCCGGGGATGAATTTCACTGGTTGGGTCAGGAACTGGTATTGAGCGCCTTCTTCGCGCGCCAGCTGGCGGTCCTTGCGCCCGCCGGGCATTTCCTTTTCCGTGCGGCGGTACAGGCAGATGACCTGTTCGGCGCCCATGCGCAGCGCGGTTCGCAGGCAGTCCGAGGCGGTATCGCCCCCGCCGATAACGGCTACTTTGCGCCCGATCTCCGGGCGAGTGCGCATATCGGCAGGCAGCAGCTCCAGGTCAACGTTGGCGCGGATCAGGAACTCGGTGGCTTTGTAGACGCCCGGCAGGTCCTCTCCCGGCGCTTCCATGGGGGCGTCGATCCCGGTCCCGACCCCGACGAACACCGCCTGGAACCCCTCGACAAACAGGTCGTCGATGGTTTTGTCTTTCCCGATGCAGGTGCTGGCCACGAACCGGACACCCGCGTTTTCAAGGTCGGACCAGCGCGCAGAAACCACTTCTTTGGGCAGCTTGAAGTTAGGAATGCCGTACAGGAGCAGACCGCCAGGAGCGGGCCTGGCGTCGATTATCGTGACCTGATAACCCTTTTGCACCAACTGTTCGGCGCAAGCCAGCCCCGCGGGACCGGCTCCCACGATCGCCACCTGCTTGCCATGGTTTTCCTCAACCGTGATGGCGACCCCCTCGACGCGGCGGGCGTAATCGGTCACAAACGCCTCCAGGGCTCCGGTCAGGACGGGGGCGTGGTTTTTATTACACACGCAGGAGCCCTGACAGAGCTGCTCGTGGGGGCACACCCGACCGCAGATCTCCGGCAAGGAGCTGGTCTGGCGGTAAAGCTGAGCCGCCTCGACGAAGCGCCCTTGCTCGATCAGCCACATGGCTGAGGGGATATCGTTATGGGCAGGGCAGGCGGTCACGCAGGCTGCCGGGTCGGGGCAGTGCACGCAGCGCGAGGCCTCCAGCATCGCCCTTTCCGCCTCCAGGGAGATGACTACATCCTCAAAATCACAAATCCGCTCCCTGGGATCGCGAAGATCTACATCCAGGAACGGGATGCGGGCGCGGGCTTTGCGGTCGATGGCTAAAAAGTCGCTGGGGATTGCCTGCATCTCGAATTTCCTCCTACATTGATGCCGTTAATTGCTCTACGGTTTGAAACCTTTAAAAGACCTGGCAGGTTTCGTTCACAAATATGGGTTGAGAGCATGGATTTCCATGCCAAAGTCGCGATAAACCTGCCAGGTCTGTTGGTTAAGCTGGAAAAATAATAATGACAAAAGTGGTTTCATTTCAGTCCCAGATGTCACCAGTTTCTGTGACGGTTGTCACTTGCTCAACTTTGGTGTGAGTTTCTTAATCTTGCCCCGCCCAGCGGCGTTTACAAGGCTTTGTGATTTATAATACACGTTTGCCCCGCTTGCCGTATCGGGAGATACACGCGGAGATCAGCCCGGTTGCGGGGATGGATATGATTTTTAACGACACAGGGCAAGGCCTCCCTGGAAGAAGAAAGCAATACAACCGATGAAAAAAGTTGTTGTCGTGATCGTCGCCCTGCTCACCCTGGCAGCCTGCCAGGGCGCGCCAGCCGGATTGCTGCGGGGGCAGCCGGTTGAAATCGCGCTGGAGCCCGCCAGGCGGGGCGCCCTGGAGGTGACCGTCGGCGCAGATGGCGTCGTCAGCGCTTACCAGACCGCCACCCTGTTCTGGGGGACCAGCGGGACTGTCGAGCGGGTGGAGGTGGATTTGGGCGCGCGAGTAGTGAAAGGGCAGCTATTGGCCAGCCTGGAGCATACCTCCCTGCCGCAGGCGATCATCCTGGCGCAGGTCGAAGCGCTGGCTGCCCAGAAAGCCCTGGAGGATTTACAGCTCTCCCAGGTGCAGCGCGCCCGGGCACTGCAAGCGGTCGAAGCTGCCCAACAGGCGCTCGAAGACGCCCAGAACCCGGAAGCCGCGCGGGCCGAAGCCCAGGCCAGGGTCGCCAACGCCCGCAAAGCCCTCGAGGCAGCCGGGCGTAGACTGGTCATCCTGACGACATCCCCGCCACAGGCAGCCATAGAGCAGGCCTACGCCAACCTGGTGCTTGCACAGAACGCGTTGAATAACACCCGCCGGGAAATCGAGCGCATTGAAAAGAAAATCAGCAAGCCGCAGGACGCCTACCTTCCCTGGGAAAGCCGGGAAATCTACAGGAGCATTCTCCAGGGGCTGGAGCTGAAGCTGCTGAGCGTTCAACGCGCTTATGAGCAGGCGGAGAATAAATACAACCGCCTGCTGGAGCCAGCCAAACCCACCGACCTCGCCCAGACTGAGGCGGAATATGCCCGGGCAAAGGCCGAGCTGACCCAGGCCGAGCGCGAGCTGGAACGCCTGCAGGACGGCCCCAGCCCGGGCGAGCTGGCCGTGCTGGAGGCGCGCCTGGCTGACGCCCGCCGGGAATGGCAGCGGCTCAAAGACGGTCCGCCCGCGGAGGATATCGCTAAGGCTCAGGCGCGCCTGGCTGCCGCCCAGGCCACTTTGAAATTAGATCGCCTGGCAGCGCCTTTTTCCGGGGTGATCACGAGGGTCGAAGCGACCCCCGGCGACCAGGTTGAGCCCGGTACGCTGGCCTTTCGCCTGGACGACCTGTCGCGCCTGATCCTGGAAGCCCAGGTATCCGAAGTAGATATCAACCGCATCCATCCCGGTCAGCCCGTGACGCTGACCTTTGACTCCATCCTGGCAAAGGAATACCGGGGCAGGGTCATCGAGGTGCCCGCTGTGGCGGACACCACGCGTGGACTGGCGAGTTTTAACGTCAAGGTCGAGCTGCTCGACGCCGATGAAATGGTGAAGCCGGGGATGACCGCCAGTGCGACCCTTATTGTCAGCCAACTGGAGGATGCCCTCCTGGTGCCCAGGCAGGCGCTGCGCCTGGTTGACGGTCAGCGGGTGGTATATGTCTGGCGGGAGGGGCGGGAGGTCCCTGTCGCGATCAGGTTAGGCGTTACCTCCGGGTCTTATGCGCAGGTCGTCGCGGGCGACCTGCAGCCCGGCGATCAAATCGTGCTCGCGCCGCGGGGCGGCTCCCGGGCAGGACAGTAGAGCATGAGAGCAAGCTGCTGCGGCACAAAATATCAGGTCTTATAACAAGGGTATTCATGGAGGCAGTATGAGAAAGTGGATTGTAACCATCATCCTGGTCGCCGTCTTGTCCGCCGGCGCCTATTTCATCTGGACGATTCGCAGCCAGCGCCAGGCGGCAGCCGCAGCGAATTTGCAAACGGTGCCCGCCGGGCGGGGCGACCTGACCGCAACCGTGGGGGCGACCGGCGAAGTGCGCGCCAACCAAACGGCCATCTTGAACTGGCAGACCTCGGGAAGCGTGGGCGAGGTGAACGTCCTGGCTGGCGCTGCCGTCACTGCGGGGCAGGTGCTGGCTGCCCTCGAACAAGCCTCCCTGCCGCAGTCGGTTATTCTGGCCCAGGCCGATCTGGTAAACGCCCAAAAAGCATTGGACGACCTGCTGAACTCGCAGCTCCAGTCAGCCCTGGCGCTGCAAGCTGTGGAGGACGCCCGTCAGGCCCTGGAAGACGCCCGCAACCCCGAGCTGCTCCAGGCCAGAGCCCTGGAAGCA
Organism: Anaerolineales bacterium; assembly: GCA_035286585.1. GTDB lineage: Bacteria > Chloroflexota > Anaerolineae > Anaerolineales > UBA4823 > DSOS01. The sequence continues at coordinate 5,123 of DATEDC010000180.1, read as the reverse complement.
ATCGCCAACTCCCAAAAAGCCATGGAGCTCGCCGAGCGCAACCTGAGATGGACGCAATCCCCTGCCAGCCAGAGCTACATCGACGAAGCCAATGCCCAGGTGGTGCTGGCGAAAGACCAGCTTGATCGAGCCAGAGAGCGCTTCGCCCCCTATGAAAACAAGCCGGAAGACAACCTGACCCGGGCGCGCCTGCAAACCGAGTTGGCGGCCGCGCAGCAAAAGTACGATTTCGCCGTGCGCCAGTTGAACAGCCTGACGGGCATTGCCAACGAGACCGACCAGGCCGTGGCGCAGGCTAACCTGGAGACCGCCAGGGCGCAGTTGCTCCAGGCTCAGCGCGAGTGGGAGCGCCTCAAAGATGGCCCCAACCCGGCGGAGATCGCTCTCCTGGAAGCGCAGTTGGCCGACGCCCAGCGCGAGTGGGAGCGCTTGAAGGACGGCCCAGACCCTGCCGACATCGCCGCGGCCGAAGCCCGGGTAGCCGCCGCGCAGGCAGCCCTTAATCTCGCCTGGTTGACTGCGCCATTCAACGGGGTGGTCACCGTGGTGGACAGCAAGCCAGGCGACCAGGTGGCGCCGGGCGTTCAGGCATTCCGTTTGGATGACCTCACCAGGCTGCTGGTGGACGTGCAGGTTTCCGAGGTGGATATCAACCGCATCCAGGTCAGGCAACCGGCGAATATCGTCTTCGACGCCATCCTGAACCGCGAGTATCACGGTACGGTGACCGAGGTCGCCCTGGTGGGCTCGCTCACCCAGGGGGTGGTGGATTTCATCGTCACCGTCGAGCTGAGCGACGCCGACGCGGCGGTCAAGCCAGGGATGACCGCGGCGGTGAATATCGTCGTCAGCCAGCTCGAGGAGGTCTTGCTGGTGCCTAACCGTGCCGTGCGCGCCCTGGAAGGGGTGCGCGTGGTGTACATCTTGAAAGACGGCGCCCTGCATCCGGTGGAGATCACTCTGGGCGCTTCCTCGGAAACCATGAGCGAAGTGATCGCCGGCGAATTGAAGGCAGGCGACCAGATCGTGCTCAACCCGCCTACGGTATTCGAACAAAACGGCCCGCCGCCGTTCGTGGGGAGATAGCCATGAGCGCCAACGTTATCGAAGCGGTCAATTTGACCAAGGTCTACAAGATGGGCGAGGTGGAGGTGCACGCGCTGCGCGGTCTGAGCGTGAGCGTCGCCCACGGCGAGGTGGTGGCGATCATGGGCCCCTCCGGCTCGGGCAAATCCACCTTGATGAACATGATCGGCTGCCTGGACCGGCCCACCTCGGGCGAATACCTGCTCGACGGCGAGCGAGTCTCTGACCTGAAAGACGATCAACTGGCGGATATCCGCAACCGCAAGGTGGGCTTCGTCTTTCAGACCTTCAACCTCCTGCCGCGCGCCACCGCCCTCTCCAACGTGGAGCTCCCCTTGCGCTACGCGGGGATAAGGAAGGGCAAGAAAGACCGCGCCCGGGTCGCCCTGGAATTGGTCGGCCTGGGAGATCGTATGCACCACCGTCCCAACGAGTTATCCGGGGGCCAGCAGCAGCGGGTTGCCATCGCCAGGGCGCTGGTCAACGACCCGGCGATCATCCTGGCGGACGAGCCGACGGGCAACCTGGACACAAAATCGGGGGAAGAGATCATCAGGTTGCTGCTCTCCCTGAACAGGGAGCGAGGCGCCACGCTTGTTATCGTCACCCATGCCCCCGACGTGGCAAAGCAAGCCCAGCGCATCATCCAGATCCGTGACGGGGTCGTGGTGGAGGCATAAACGATGAACTTCTGGCAGTCTTTTCTCGAAGCGCTTGAAAGCCTGGCAGCCAATAAACTGCGCTCTGGCCTGACGATCCTGGGGATCGTCATCGGCGTCGCCGCGGTGATCGCCATGGTCTCGGTCGGGCGCGGGGCAGAAAACACGATCACCGGCTCGATCCAGGGCATCGGCACCAACCTGCTTTTCGTCTTCCGCGGCGGCTCGGAGGGTGTGCGCAATTCCAAGCCGATCACGCTTGGCGACGCGGGCGCCATCGCCGACCCGTTCCAGGCTCCTTCTGTCGCCGACGTGGCTCCCATCTTGGAGGGCGGCGGCACGGTAACTTTCGCTGGCGAGACGGCGGTAACCAGTCTTTCAGGAGTGACGCCATCCTACGGTCCGGTGCGCAACGCAAACCTCGCCGAGGGCGAGTTCATCCGCGAAGAGCACATCCTGGGGCAGGCCTCGGTGGTCTTGCTCGGCCCCGAGGTGGCGGAGAAACTGTTCGGCCGCGCCGAGGGGCTGGTGGGAGAAACGGTGCGCATCGAGGGGCAGCCCTTTCGAGTGATCGGCGTCCTGGAGTCCAAGGGCGGCTCCGGATTCACAAACGAGGACGACCGGGCCCTGGTGCCGTTCACCACGGCTCAAATCAGGCTGCTGCGCCGCTTGACGCCCGACCGGGTGGACTTGCTGATGGTGCAGGCGACCAGCGCCCAGGCGGTCCCGCAGGCCGCCGAAGAGGTGGCCCAGATTCTGCGCGCCCGCCACCGCACCCAGATCGGGGCGGACGATTTCACCATCCTGACCCAGCAAGATTTTCTCGACACCGCCCGCACGATCACCAGCGTGCTGACCATCTTCCTGGGCGGCATTGCGGCGATATCCCTTCTGGTGGGCGGCATCGGGATCATGAACATCATGCTGGTCTCGGTCACCGAGAGGACCCGCGAGATCGGGCTGCGCAAGGCGCTGGGAGCGCGCCGGCTGGATATCCTGGTACAGTTTTTAACCGAATCGTCCGTCTTGAGCCTGATCGGAGGCCTGGTGGGCATCGGGCTGGGCTGGGCGATCTCGTACATCGTCGGGCGGATCGCGGCCGCCAACAACGCGGATATCACCCCCGCCATCGGCCTGGATACCGTGCTGCTGGCGACCCTGTTCTCGACCGCGGTGGGCCTGTTCTTCGGGCTGTACCCGGCGAACCGGGCGGCTGGACTAGAGCCGGTGGAGGCGCTGCGCTACGAGTGAGCCGCGCCTCGAACTAAGGCTGTCCTTCCCAAAAAAACTGTCATCGCGAGTATTACCACAGGGCCAGCGCTCTTCAATCCTAAGCGACACGACGTTACTGCGCATCATTCGTAGGAGTTCGCTCGGGCTTCGACTGCGGGCGATCTTCGCCCTCCGCTCAGCCATTCGCAGAGCTTCCCTGAGCGGAGGCGGAGCGAAGCGGAGACGAAGTCGAAGGGGGCGACGCTAGCCTATGCCCTCAGCCAGCGCCCGGCGCATGCGTTCCAGGGCTTCCGCCAGCATGGACCGCGGGCAGCCGAAGTTCAAGCGCACGAACCCCTGCCCGCCCTCGCCGAAGGTCGTCCCATCGTTGAGCGCCACCCGGGCGTTTTCCAGGAAGAATTTGTAGGGGTCTTCCAGCCCCGCCCCCCGGCAGTCCAGCCAGGCCAGGTAGGTTCCCTCCGGCTCGACCATCGAGACGCCCGGAAGCTCGCCGCGCACGAACTCGGTTAAATAATCCCGGTTGGACTGCAGGTAGACCAGCAGTTGGCTCAGCCATTCCTGCCCCTCTTCATAAGCTGCCTGCGCCGCCACCTGACCCAGCAGGTTGACCCATCCCACCAGACCCTTGCTCGCCTGGCAGTATCTCCTGCGCAGCTCCGGGTTCTGAATAATGGCATAAGAGAACTTCAGCCCCGCCAGGTTGAAAGTCTTGCTCGGCGCCATCAGGGTGATCGCCCGCCGAGCGATCTCCGCGTCCAGCCAGGCGATTGGGATGTGCTCCTGCCCGGGATACACCAGGTCGCAGTGGATCTCGTCGGAGCAGATCAGCAGGTCATGCCGGAGGCAGAGCTCCGCCAGGCGTTCCAGCTCGAGGCGGCCGAACACCCTGCCCACCGGGTTGTGCGGGTTGCACAGCAGCAGCATGCCGGTTTGCGCATCGATCCGCGCGGCTAACCCGTCCCCATCGAGGGAATATCTCCCCTCTGCCGAGCGAGCCAGGCGGGCTTGCTGGTCGATCTTGCCCGTCTTCCGAGCGGCCTCCAGAATGGGCGGGTAGACCGGGGTCTGGATCAGCACGCCTTCCCGCGGGGATTCCAGGACGTGGCAGGCCAGGTTGAAGCCCGTCACCACGCCGGGCATGAAGACCAGCGCCTCGGGCTCGACCTGCCAGCGGAAGCGCTCTTCCAGCCAGAGGAGGATGGTGGCTCGCAGGGCAGGCAGCGAGTCCGGCTCGCCGTGCAGGCCCCCGGGATAACCGAAAACGCCGTGGGCGACCCGCCGGAGCAGGAGGCGCACCACCGGCTCCGGGGAGACGAAATCCATATCCGCCACCCACATGGGCAGCACGTCCGGCGGGTAGTGGCGCCACTTGTAGCTCTCTGTAGCCCTTCGGTCCGGAAGCTGGTCAAAATCGTAAATCACTGTTTGGCCTCATGCCCTGGTGCCCGACAGTTTTGCCGGGTAGGACGCGGACGAGCGCGGATGAACGCGCACGGGCTCAGCCGGGGCGGGTCTCCTCGCCGATCCAGTCCAGGTAGCTTTTAGAGCCCATCAGGATCGGTAGGGCGATGATCTCCGGCACCTCGTAGGGGTGCAGGGCATTCACCGCCGGCACCAGGCGATCTTCGAACAGGTCCAGCCGGCTTTTCACCACCAGCAGGGCTTCCTGTTCGTTCTGGATTTCCCCTTTCCAGGCGAAAAACGAATCGACTCGCGGGATGATATTCACGCAGGCGGCCAGCTTACCCGCCAGCAGCGCTTCGGCCAGTTGGCGGCCCACCGCTTCGGATGGCGTGGTGATCAAGACGATGATGTATGGGGTGGTCATGGAGTTGGCTCCTGGTTTCCTCTCTACCTTGTTCAAACGCAATACCGTGGGAGAGCTTCCTTCGCGTTTGTGAACTGGATGTTAGGTTTAACCTGACAACAGGTTCATACATTATAGGTATTTCAAAAAAATGTCAAGGGTGGGGCTTGGGAGAATGAACATGCCACGCACTTGCGGAAGATACTGTTGGCGAACCTGCTATACTAGAAGCAGGAGATAGGTGATGAGCTTGAAAATCGAACCGCCCCGGCCGATGCCCCCGGAAACAGCCGCCGTGGGGCGAGCGCTTTTGAAAGGCAACAGCCCCTACCGGTTGA
>DATEDC010000179.1:0-4248 GCA_035286585.1 Anaerolineales bacterium | reverse complement strand
CCAAATAGCAGCATAAAAACGACGAATAAAGTCATCCAACGTGATGTTAACCAACGTGATAATGTACGCATCATTGCCTCCTGGATCCTAAACCGTGGCGTGAAGCGCAGCGACGCCTGCCTATCCCGTCCGGGATAGGGGCTGACCTGCCTGCGGCGCCTCCGCTCGATGGCTTACGATCCAAACGTTCTCCTGTCGGAATAAACTGTGTTGATGGGATGCGCGGCTAGACTGCCTGAACCGCGACCGATGCTGGCAAACGTTAAAAAATCTATAATGGGCCTTCGTTCGATATACCCTCCTTAATTCACGCAGATACTACGCAATCTAATTCCCAGGACTTCGCTCCAGCTTCAGACCACTTGCTTATCGTCGCCTGATTTCCCGCTTTTCGCACGGTCCAACTGCCAGACGGATGCGAGTTGCACCCTTATTATAGCAAAGCAGGTAAATTTTTCCAACCTTCTTTTAATCTTTATTCAGGCTCTCTTGATCAACCATAACACCCGGTCGTAGGAGGCCAGGTAATGCCCCACCAGAGCAGTGAGATAGCTAAACTTCTCTGGTATGATTGGGCTGTTTTGCTCATCCAGCATCTGGTTCAAGGAATAACTTGTGAATAAAGGCGTCTTTTTCGGCGCGGGGGCTTACCTGATCTGGGGGTTCTTCCCGCTGTATATCAAATCTGTCCAGGCTGTACCCGCGCTGCAAATAATGTTCCACCGCGTGACCTGGTCGTTCCTCTTCCTGGCCATCGTCATAGTGGCCCTCCGCCAGCCGCGCAAACTGCTGGCCGCAGTCAGATCACGCCGCACCCTGGGGATTTACACGATCGCTTCTCTGCTGCTCGCCATGAACTGGCTGATCTACGTCTGGGGGGTGAACTCCGGGCAGGTTGTGGAGACCAGCCTGGGCTATTTCATCAACCCGCTGCTGAGCGTGCTGCTGGGGGTGATCTTCCTGCGCGAGCGGCTGCGCCCCTGGCAGTGGCTGCCGGTCGGACTGGCTGCCAGCGGCGTGGCTTACCTGACGATCAGCTACGGGGCGCTGCCCTGGATCGCCCTGGCGCTGACATTCACCTTCGGGCTGTACGGGCTGATCAAGAAAATTTCCCCGCTGGAAGCGCTCTCCGGCCTGACCCTGGAAACAGGGCTGCTCTTCCTGCCCGCGGCCGGCTACCTGGTGTATCTCAGCAGCCTGGGAGAGGGCAGCTTCGGGCGCCTGGGCTGGTCCACCGACCTGCTGCTGGCTTTTTCCGGCGTGGTCACCGCCGTGCCGCTGCTGATGTTCGCCACCGCCGCCCGGCGCATCCCGCTGTGGATGGTGGGCTTGCTGCAGTACATCGCCCCCACCGGCCAGTTCCTGCTCGGCATCCTGGTGTACCGCGAGCCTTTCAGTCAGGAGCGCCTGCTCGGCTTCATCATCATCTGGGTGGCGCTGCTGATATTCACAGTGGAGGGGTTCATATCCCGAGGATCACTGAGGCGCTGAAAAGAACAACATCAATTTTTCAGCGTTCTCAGCGTTCTCAGTGTTTTAGCGTTCTCAGTGTCTCAGTGATTTAGTGTTCCAGAAATCCAATCCCCGAGAATTTGCGTATAATATGGCAGATAAGGCGTGCAATCGCCGTTCATATTCTATTACCCTAGGAGGATTTACAATGTCGGTAGTAAAAAACAAACCCAAATTCCGTTTTCTGCTAACCCTGGCGCTGGTATTGCTGCTCTCGCTGGCGAGCGCTGCGATCGCCTCGGCGGATAGCACCAACTGGGTCGCCCACCTGAAGGGCGGCAATGAAGTCCCGGCCAGGGACACGCTCGCCCAGGGTCAGGCCATCTTCAAACTGAGCGAGGATGGCGCAGCGCTGCACTACAAGCTCATCGTCGCCAACATCAATAATGTCGTTGCCTCCCACATCCACCTTGGGACGGCAGACGTTAATGGACCGGTGGTGGTTTTCCTGTACGGCCCGGCGGCGCCCGACGGCGGCAGGCTTGACGGTGTGATTGCTCAAGGCACCATCACCGAAGCGAATTTTGTCGGGCCGCTGGCAGGCCAACCGTTCAGCGCGCTGCTGGAAGCGATTATGGCGGGCAACACGTACGTCAACGTTCACACCAACGATGGCGTCGCTCCGACCAACACCGGACCGGGTGATTTCCCCGGCGGCGAGGTGCGCGGCCAGATTCACTGATCGTCTCCCACTGAACGAATCGGAATGTAATCACACAACAATCTACTCGCTCCTCCCTCCACCCCGCCGGGTATATGGCCGCCCGGCGGGGTACTCTTTAACCCGAGGTTGAAAAATCTCATTATTACTGTATACTGTTAACATCACACGCTCCGCTTGTTCAGGGACCGTTCCCCTCCGATCAACGCCGTATCTGCGAGGAGATCAGCATGGAAGCTCTCTACGATTTCGGTATTGCCGTCATCCAGGTTATGCAGAATCTCAGCCCGGCGCTGGATGGCGTCATGGAAATTTTCACCTTCCTGGGGAGGATCGAGTTCTACATCCTGCTCGTCCCCCTGCTGTATTGGACATTCAGCCCCAGCCTGGGCATCCGCCTGGTGCTTATCCTGCTGATCACCGATGTGCTGGGGAGCGCCTTGAAGCAGCTCTTCCACCAGCCGCGCCCTTACTGGCTGGGCGGCGTGAAAGCGCTGTCTGAAGAGTCTTCTTACGGCGTGCCCTCTACCCATGCCAGCAACTCCCTGGCGCTGTGGGGCTACCTGGCTCTGGCGAGGAAACGCGGTTGGCTGTGGGCGCTGGCGGTCCTGATGATCCTGGGCATCGGCCTGTCACGCCCGTACCTGGGGGTGCACTTTCCGCACGACGTGCTGGCAGGCTGGCTGCTAGGCGGCGTGGTGATCTATGCCTTCTCCGCGCTGGAGGACAGGGTCAGCCAGTGGGCCAAAGGGACCGGCGCTGCCGTGCTGCTGGTGGTGGTCCTGGCCGTCTCGGCTGTCATTATCCTGCTCGGCTGGCTCGTGTTGGCAGCCATCGCCGGCTCGCCCGACCCGGAGCGCTGGCGGGAATTCGCCCTCCTGGCGCGCAGTCCGCAGCACTACTTCACCCTGGGTGGTTTTTCGTTCGGGGGGTTGAGCGGCCACGTCTTGATGAGGCGCTATTTTCCCTTCAAGCCGCCGGCAAGCTGGCTGCGCAGCCTCGCCTGCTACCTGCTCGGCATCGCGGTCCTGCTGCTGATCTACTTTGGCCTGGACGCCGCCTTTGCCCGGATCGCGGCCGATGAGACCCTACTGGGTTATGCGCTGCGTTTTATCCGTTACGGGATGGTCGCCTTCTGGGCGACCCTGCTGGCGCCGTGGGTCTTCTTAAAGCTGCGCTGGGTGGAGCGAGAAACCACCTACCAATAAGGAGGCCACACATGGCAGAGAACATCCTATCCTGGGCTAACGCTGTCTTGAGAATCACCCCTTCCCGCTGGCATGAGCTGACCAGCGCCGTGCCGCCCGCTTTGCTGGCTCGCCAGCCAAAAGAAGGGGAATGGTCGGCGCTGGAGTGCCTGCAGCACCTGGTGGATACCGAGCGCTGGGTCTTCCCCGTCCGCGTGGAGCACATCCTGGCGGGGCGAGATTTCCCGGCTTTCGACCCGGACAGCCAGGGGAGCAAAACCAGCTCGGGGCACAACCCTGCCGCCCTGGCTGAGACATTCACTCTCCTGCGCCTGAAAAGCCTGGAGGTGATCGGGCGGGTCAGCGAGGCCGACCTGGGGCGCACCGCGCTGCACGCCGAGCTGGGCCTGGTGACTTTAAGCGAGCTGCTGCATGAGTGGGCCGCCCACGACCTGATGCACACCGTGCAGGCCGAGCGGGCGCTGATGCAGCCGTTCATCCAGCGCAGCGGTCCCTGGCAGGTGTATTTCGAGGATCATTCTGTCCGGTGATCAAAACAAACTTGCATCTTCATCGCAGGCTTCCCTTTCAGAAATAATCAGGGCAGCTTTTTCTTACAAATTTATGATATTACAGGTAATCTTAATCTTAATATAATCTGAAAGTTAAAATTAGGACTATAATCCTGTATAATCAGATATGAATGCTGCTGCTTCATATTCTTTGTGACTAAACGATAAAAGTTCATACCGTCACGGCAGTCGGGCTGGCAATCAAGAATAGGCGAGCGCGTATTTTTTTGACCGACGACCTTTCCATCCGGGTCGCTTGGGTTGTGGACTTCGATTCTGTCGCCCAGGATTAACACTTGCTTTTCATTTCGGACTG
>DATEDC010000178.1:0-27052 GCA_035286585.1 Anaerolineales bacterium | reverse complement strand
TTAATAATACCTTGAGCTCCGATAGAAATGTGTGACACTCACACGAATGCCTGCCCATTGGGCAGGCTCCGAGATTATACGTGCATGTGGAACGGGTGTCAAGTAGGCTATTGATAAAAATTCGTTCGTTTTGGAACAAAGTTATCCGTTGGTTCGTCTTATGATATATTGTATAGAGTGTTTGATCTCACGGCAAGATCATCATTAGAGGAGAAGCTAAGATGCGAAGTAAGAAAACCCTGCTCAGCTTACCCGTGATACTTATCGTGTTTATCTCGATTGCATGCAATTTGCCCGGCATATCCGCGCCAACGCCGTTCTTGACTCCAACTCCAAATTTGACTTTAACGGCAATCTTCGATGTGCTGGCCACCATTTCCGCCCCAACCCAGTTGATTCCTTCGGCTACAACCACGCAAGCGCTGGTGTGGACGGACACGCCTGTTCCGACGAGCACTCTTATACCACCAACGGCGATAATTCTTTCGACAGCGACGAATACGCCAATACCCCCAACTATAACGACTGCGCCGACCAACACACCCGTATCTCTTGTTGGCCCAGATAGGAGACCAGGACCGAGCATTATTGCTTATTATTTACAAAACGAGCCTGCGATTGACGGCGTGTTCGATGATTGGGATTTGGAGAGATATACAATTTCCAACGTTGTGTTTGGCGCCAATAGATGGTCGGGCGCGGATGACCTGTCTGCTAGGGTGATGCTTGGATGGGATGACCACAATTTCTACATCGCGGCGCGAGTTGTTGATGATGTTTATGTGCAAGGAGCCAGCGAAGAGGATCTGTTTAAAGGCGATAGCCTCGAAATCTTGATCGATACCAGAGTCTCCAGAGATTATCATCAAGCTAGCCTGAGCTCTGATGATTACCAGTTGGGCATCTCGCCTGGCCAACCCACTCCGGGGACGGATACCGAAGCTTACCTTTGGTATCCCACAAGCAGAGAAGGATCACAGGTGAAAGTGAAAATTGGCGTTACCAGCACGGATAATGGATACCGGATCGAAGTGAGGATTCCCTGGGAGATCTTTGGGATCACGCCGGATATTGGGGACCATTATGGATTCGCTATTTCGGTATCAGATAATGATCGCTCCGGTCAGAATGTGCAGCAGTCGATGATTTCGAGCGCCGCCAACCGCGTGCTGACAGACCCAAGAACCTGGGGCGATCTGGTTTTGATGGGTCAGCCGTAAAATGGACTATCTGAAACAGTAAAGGATCGTTTTTAGAACAGCACGGAAGCTAATTCCTGGCGGTACTGGCGGGTGAGATAGCTGTCTTCTCCGAGCAGTTCCAGTAAACCCAGGAAAACTAACCTGACCTCATCGTGGCGGTAGCGTTTATCCTGGCGAAGGATATCTAGTATCCCATCCAGAGCTGCGGGCAAATTGCCACGCTGGGCGAGTTTAATGGCGCGGGCATAAGCCGCCTCCAGGGGGTTATCGTCGAAGGCATTCCCAGAGCCGAGGTGCAGCATGGATTCTGCAACGGGCAGCAGACCCATTGCTATGCTGTATTCCTGGCTGGTGGGGAAGCTCCGCAAGATAGCCGCCGCTTCAGCGGGCTGCCCTTGCATCAGGAGAGATTTTGCCAACCCCAATTGGGCAATCGGGCTTGCGGGTTTGTCTCGCAGGGCGCGGCGAAAAGATCCTTCGGCTTCAGCGTAATTTTGCAATCGATAGAGACTCTGCGCCTTTTCCAGGTCGAGATCGCTCTGGCTTGGGGCGATAGTGCGGATAAATTCACGCACGCGCGGTTCGGGTTGCAGGCCAACGAATTCCGAAACGACATGTCCATCACGAAAAGCCTTAACTGCGGGGATGCTACGGATGTTGTAACGCATTGCCAGGTTCTGGTTTTGATCTACGTTGACCTTCGCCAGGCGAAATGTTCCCTGGGCTTCACTGGCGATTAGCTCAAGCAGCGGTCCCAGAGTGCGGCAGGGTATGCACCATTCTGCCCAAAAATCCACCACTACAGGAATTTTTTGGGAGTATGCAATGACCTGATATTCAAAGTCAGCTTCGGAAACATCGATAATATGGTCAGACGCCATCATCTTAGAATCTCCAGGTAATGTTTGGGATTTGGCGCTCACTGGTAAGCACGACGCGTAGCGTAAAGAACCAAAATCCTCAAAGGTCATATTTCAAGATTTCTACTGATAAATTCTACCAAAGGAATGTATGAAAATTATATCTATTCGCATAGAGATGTATAAACTTGGAGGCGGCTTATCGTGGCGGGCTGCCCAGGCATGCCAACCCCCAAGTGGGAAAACTCGCTTTCTCCGAGATTCGCCGGCCGCGTGTTGATATAATAACACGAAAAGGAGGCGAACATGTCCGATGATCCTGTCAAAGATGTTCTGCGCTTGATGCCTTATGGTTTTTACTGCATCACAAGCACCGATGGCGAGGATGTTAATGCAATGGTTGCCAATTGGGTCGGACAGGTTTCTTTCGAACCGCGGTTGGTATCTTTAGCGCTGCAGAAAACCAACTATACTCATGGTCTGGTGGAAAAAAGCAGGGTTTATGCGATAAATCTGCTCCTCAAAGAGGATAGCGATACGATCAAGCTGCTCACCAAAGGACGGGCGAAAAATCCAGCCAAGATGGAGAACGTGACATATACGCCTGGACCGGCAACCGGCTGTCCGATCCTGACTGATGCGGCTGCTTATTTGGAATGCAAAGTGGTGCACATCCTGGATATCCACGGGGATCACGATCTCGTGATCGGTGAACCTGTGAGCGCCGCAATCATCAAAGAGGGCGAACCAAAAGATATGCTTACCTTACCTGAGCTGGGCTGGAGTTATGCCGGCTAGCTCTTGAACGAGAAAATATGAGGTTCTGGAGGCAAGAGGATGAACATCCAGAGCCGCTTTTCGATTTTTATATTAAGTTATTCAAAATCGCCGGGGTCGATCATCCCGGGCTGTTCGACATCCAGGACCTCGCCGTGCAGGTTGATGCGAATTTTGAGACCCATCATGCCCAGATACGCCCGGGTTTCAGTAGGTATCCCAATTTCCAGCAGCTTATCGAATTGTTGATCGATTTGTTTGAGCTGATTGGTAATCATGGCTACTGAGAATATATCTTCCTGACCGAGCATTTTAGCTGTTTGTTCGCTGATAATCTCCTCGTGCCCTTCTACAAATTGCTTCATGGCATCCAATACCTGGCGGTCCACCTGTTCTGAAGGGATGTGCCTGCGGAATCCGTCATCCTCGACCACGTAACAGGGTTCATCCCCCACGTAGGCGACCTCGACGGGATTTCCGTTCTCGTCGAGTACCAGGCCTTCAAACAAAGCTTTATTCGCCATGTTGGTAATTATATTACGTCCACAGCCGTGCCAAATTCCTCATAGACGTATTGCGCTTCTGGGGGGACGTAAGGCAATGTCCAGCGAAAAATCCATTTTGCCGCCTTGCAGGTGAGATTGATGCAACCATGACTGCGTGGGCGTCCAAAATTGTTGTGCCAATAGGTGCCATGAAAGGATATTCCATTATCGGTGATGTAGCTCACCCAGGGAACTCCGGGAAGATCGTATCCATTATACGCGAGATTTCCGGCTGCCATGTGGCGAAACGGGCGTTTGTGGGCGGTAATGTGCCGTCCGGGGGGAGTGCGGTAATCCCCGTTGCTGAACCTGGCCCCCGTCGAAGTTCGGGTCATGAATACCGGTCGATCCCATTCGTAAGCGATCACGACCTGCTCTTCCGTGCGGACTTCGATTCGTTTTCTTCTGGGGGGGACTTGCGGCGAGAGCGGGGCTAACTCCTCGGCAAGGAAAATGCGTAAATGCGTGGCAGGCGCGTAATAAAAATACTTCCACTTGTCATCGTATAGCTTATACCAGGCCGAATTCGATTGCGAAAACACTAACCTTGTCACCCAATGCGTGGTTTCATAATAGAAGCGATAAGCTACCGGGAAATCCTTACCCGGTCCCCAATGGGCGTCGGTGAAGGGTACTGTTACCTCCGCAAGCAGTCCGGCGGGGGGGATTTCGCTGATAATGGGATTCAGCGAAGTACGCACCGGTTGTACCTGACCGGAATGAATATAGCCATTGCTATCGATCCGATACCAAACCCGGTTGTGATCCAGTGGTTCCTCACCCAGGGTAACCTCCTGGATAGGAATGATCATGTCTTTCCAGTATGCTGCGAGTTTCTCCGCATTTTTTGAGGGGCGCGAATAAACCGTGACATCATCATCTATAATTCGCCCGTGGGTTTCGGGATTTTGCTCATCCCAGATCAGGTTGGGGGGCGTAAAAAAACCTGCAAGACCAGCAGCGCTGAACTTCAAGAAATCTCTTCGGCTGAGAGGTGATTTAGAACTATCCATGATGACTTATTGGTGAACGTTGACCACCGTCCCAACAGAGGCAAACTTAAACAACCAGCCGGCGTCATCCGTCTTCAGATTAACACACCCATGACTCATGGGCGTGCCAAAATTATTGTGCCAGTACGTACCATGCAGGCCGTAGCCTTTGTAGAAATACATCACGTAAGGAACGCGAGGCAAATAGTAGCCCGGACCGGACATATCTGCCGCACGGTATTTGACATAAATCTTAAAGGTCCCGGTAACGGTCGGATAGCGCCATGTCCCGGTTGAAACAACAAAAGTCTGCAAAAGCTCGTCACCGCGATAGGCATAAACGCGCTGTTGGCTCAGGTCGACGTCCACCCATGGCTCATCGGTGCCCACGCCGCGCGGCAGTCCAGGGTAATTGTAGCCAGCCTTTGGCTTTTTAGGTTTCGGTGTTTCGGTCGGCGGCGGCGTTTCGGTAGGAGTGGGCGAAGGCGTGATCGTGTAGGTTGGGCTGGGCGTAAATGTGGGGCTGGGGGTGTAGGTTGCCGTTGGCGTAAACGTAGCGGTGGGCGTGGGGGTGCGGGTTTCTTTAAAGACCAGCCCTCTGGCGATCTGCAGCGGGTCAGTGTTCTGGAAATTTAACGCCAATGTCGGTCGTGCAGACCAGATGAATAAGGCGGTGAGGATCAACAAAGCGGCGATAATCCATGGGACGGCGATTTGCCGCTGCAGCACCAGGGATTCTGCGGTGACAGGCTCTATGATTATCGTTTTTCTGCGCCTGATCGTCAGGTTGAGCGAGGACGTCTCTTCTCTCAACCGTTTAGCTGCCCAATGCATGCCTTTCCGGGCGCGTTGGTTTTTTGGATTTACGCGCAACACGCGCTCAAGATAAGCGATGCTTGCCTTTGGATTTGAGATAGCGGCCAGAATGAACCAGCCTTCCTCTCTTTCTGGCGCAATCGCCACTGCCTTCTGCGCCAACCTGCGGGCTTCCTGGCGATTTCCATGGCGTAAAAATAATTGGGCTCTTGAGAGGACTTGCTGGTATTCTGCCTGTGGATTGGTCATGGGGTGGCGGAAAGATCCTCATTGTTGATGTAGCACAAGATGCCATCTACGATCCCACTGGCTATTCGTTCCGGATTCTGGGTAAGCAACTGGCGATCCAGATTCATGAAACCGACTTCGATAATTGCGGCTGTCGTATCCGGGTCAATTTCAGAAAAAGCATGGTAGCTGGTCATATCGTTCGTAATGCTGTTATGCAACGGCAAGCCAGTAGCTTTACCATAGCGATTTCGCAAACAAGCGGTGAGCCGCGCTGCCCGTTCTGGATGCGGGTTAGCCAGCGCGCTGGAGACCTTAAAACCAGTTGCCTGATCATTAATATAATCGCAGGAATCCGCGTGGATTGAAACTAACACGGTGGCTTGATATCTGACCAATTTTGGATCGAATTCTTGTAGCACCTCGACCTCTATACCCTTATCCACAAGAATTTGTCGCGCATAAGCAGCAACAGTCTCATTGATACTTCGTTCGGTCAACCCATCCGGACAGACTGCGCCAGAGTCATTGCCTGAGTGACCTGCAACCAGGGCAATAAGCGGATTCAAGCGCGGAGTCGGAGTTGCTTCAATGCCTGGAGCGATTACGGTTTGAATAATCAGAGCCTCGGGAAGTTTTTCGCCAAAATTTCCGGGCAGCAAGCTTGGGTCTGTCCATGCGGTGAATATGGTTGCCAGCAGAATTGCCACGCCGATGGCGACCTGAACGTAATAAAACGTCCCCGGGGTAGTTTTTTCAGGCGAGACAGTGTGCGCAGGATTGGTGGATGCACCCATTGTTTTACATCGTACCGTAAGAGGGTTTAAAATGCAAGATATTTTTTATAATGTTGATGAATTGTAGCAAGAATCGTGCCTTTGATAAACAGGTATGAAAAAACCCCGTTCAATCCTGTTCAAAAAATTAAACGGGGTCATCAGGCTTATTGGATTATCTTATCTTAATACAGTCCCCAGTCAGCGCCTGCGCCTTCTTCCATCATGGAAAAATCCCACATTTCCATCCCCATCTCAATGGTCGTAGGAACGCCTAAGGATTTTTCGGCTTTTTGGCGGGTCATGTCCAACAGAGCGGGTCCATAGGGGCAGAAAGGGGTGGTCAAAATCATCTGGAGATTGGCCTTATCTTCTGCGATAGTGACATCACGGATCAAACCCAGCTCAATAATGCTCAGGCCGATTTCTGGATCAACAACTTCGCGCAAGGTTTCTCGTAACTGGGCGGCTCGCTTTGGATGGGTGCTATCTGCCTGCCAGATAGTCTTTACGTTGCTCTCTTCTGTCATGCTTGATTCTCCAGGATGCTGTGTTTAGGCACGACATACGTGCAGTAAGAATCGCCGTCTAGAACGCATTTCACTTTTTCCGCAGGGACTGATAACATGGTAGAGATAAGCGTCTGGTCGACCGAGCATACTTCCGGGTGGCTCTGGCCGATGTGATAATAGGGGCAGCTGATTTCACGGATGTGGTATTCGTCGCCTTTACTTTCCCACTCGACGGTAAAGCCCTCTGAGCTCAATAGATCGGTGACCAGGTCGAGCCTCTCTTCGATGTTAAGGCCGCGCACTTTCATTTCATATTCGGCGGCGACATCCTTAGCCATCTGCGAGAACAAGTTGCTCACCATCGGTTCTGGCATAGTGCCTTTGAGCTGTTCCAAAAGCCTGATGGTCAATTTTAGATATCGGGATGGAAATCGTTCCAGGCCGGATTCTGTCAGAAAGTAGAGCCGGCGCGGTCGACCCACGCCATGGCGCTCTTCCGAAGAACCTACCAGCCCTTCAGCCTCCAGCCTGGTGATATGATGACGGACTGAGATGGGGTTGATATTTACAGCCTCCGCCAGCTCAATGATCGTGCAACGCTGGCGGCTGAGCAGTATTCTCAGGATTTTTTCCCGCGTGTTTGGGGTTCGATCAACTGTCTCGGTGAACATAGTCCTCGATCAGGTTAAGTTAATAAATTGATAAGATTATCCTGCCGGGTAGTATAGCACGCACAAATTTTTTTGTCAATATATTAGATATTTATGCTAAATATTATTGACATGGGTGGGCTTGCCTGCTATAATTACCTAATAAATAAGATATTTATCCAAAATATTGACGTTCGCTGAGCCGATATGCTATAATTGCACGCTTGGAGGGCGTTAGAGCAGCCACTATATATGGTGTACATTTTCATCTAAGGAGTCAAACGTTCATGTCTGAATTGTCCATTCGCGACCTTCACGTCAATGTTGAAGGTAAAGAAATTCTAAAAGGTGTAGATCTGATGATAAAACCCGGGGAGATCCACGCTTTGATGGGTCCCAACGGGACGGGTAAATCCACCCTCGCCTACGCGTTAATGGGGCACCCATCCTATGAAGTGACCACGGGTGAGGTCTGGTTCAAGGGACAAAACGTATTAGAACTAGAGCCTGACCAGCGCTCGCACCTGGGAATCTTTCTCGCGTTTCAATATCCTACAGCTATTCCGGGCGTATCGGTGGCGAATTTCTTGCGAACCGCCATTAACGCTCAGCGGAAAGCCGTGAATCCCGAGGATAAAGGAATATCGATCCCCGAGTTTCGCCGTCTGCTTAAAGAACGCATGGACCTATTAAAGGTGGATCACAGTTTCGCCAGCCGGTATCTGAACGAAGGTTTTTCCGGCGGAGAAAAGAAACGGGCAGAAATTTTACAGATGGCGACCTTGAAGCCCGAAATTGCGATCTTGGATGAAACCGATTCCGGATTAGATATCGATGCATTGCGTGTAGTCGCCGACGGTGTAAACGCCCTCAATGGACCTGATTTGGGTGTTTTGGTCATCACCCATTATCAAAGAATATTGAACTACGTTAAACCCGATTTCGTCCATATTATGCTGGCCGGGCGAATCGTTGAATCCGGCGGCGCCGACCTGGCTATGCATCTTGAAGAGCATGGCTATGATTGGGTTAGAGAAAAGTTTGAAACTCAAGCGGTATAAAAGCTTGAATTGGAGGTATTGATGAGTTCCGACGTTGCAATTCTCGAAGGGATTGGCGAGTATAAATATGGGTTCAACGACCCGGAAACTTATGTGTTTAAGTCGCGTAAGGGGTTGAACCACGAAGTTGTAGAGGAGATCTCCGCGATGAAGGGTGAACCTCCGTGGATGCTGGAGTTTCGCCTGAAAGCCCTGGACCATTTTTTGAAGCGCCCCATGCCTACCTGGGGAGGAGATCTATCAACTTTGGACCTGGATGATATTTTCTTTTACGTCAAACCAACGGATAAAGAAGGTCGCTCCTGGGATGAAGTTCCCGATACGATAAAACAGACATTCGATAGATTGGGCATTCCGGAAGCAGAGCAAAAATTCCTGGCCGGTGTAGGCGCCCAATACGAATCAGAGATGGTATATCACAAATTACAGGAGCACCTGGAAAAGCAGGGCGTGATCTTTTTAAGCATCGAGGATGGCTTGCGCCAGCACCCTGACCTGTTCCGGGAGTATTTTTCCACCGTCATCCCGATCGAGGATAACAAATTCGCCGCTTTGAACAGCGCGGTCTGGTCTGGCGGCTCATTTATCTACATCCCCAAGGGTATCAAAGTGGATTTGCCTTTGCAGGCCTATTTCCGCTTGAATGTCGCCAATATCGGGCAATTCGAACGGACGATGATCATCGCGGACGAAGGCTCCCAGGTGCATTACGTCGAAGGCTGTACCGCGCCCACATATACAACCGATTCTTTCCACAGCGGCGTGATCGAGATCGTAGTCAAAAAAGGCGCGCGGGTGCGCTACACCACTATCCAGAACTGGTCCACTAACGTGTATAACCTGGTGACGCAGCGCGCCCTGGTGTATGAAGGCGCAACGATGGAATGGGTAGATGCCAACCTGGGCTCCAAGCTGACCATGAAATACCCCTCCTGCTACCTCTTGGGCCCGGGCGCTCATGGCGAGATCCTGTCGATGGCTTTCGCGGGGAAAGGCCAACACCAGGATGCAGGCGGCAAGGCAATTCACTTTGCCCCGCATACGAGCAGCAAGATCACCTCGAAATCGATCAGTAAAGGCGGTGGGCGAGCCTCCTATCGAGGTTTGCTCAAGGTCTATAAAGAGGCGAATGACGTTCGCTCGAATGTGGTGTGCGATGCGCTGCTGCTGGATGAACAATCGCGCTCCGATACCTATCCTTACATTGAGATCGACTCGGACGATGTTACGATCGGTCACGAAGCCTCGGTCTCGAAGGTGGGCGAGGAACAGCTATTCTACTTGATGAGCCGGGGCTTAAGCAAAGAGGAAGCTACGACCATGGTGGTCTCCGGATTCATCGAACCGCTTGTCAAAGAGCTGCCCATGGAATATGCTATCGAGATGAATCGGCTGATTCAATTACAGATGGAAGGATCGATAGGATAAACCATGGCGGATAAAGTCGTAAGGCGAGTTCGAAGAGTAGAAGAGACAGGTGGGCGGGATTTCTCCTTTACCAGGGAGATGGTCTCGGCAGCAGTCGATGGGCGGGCGCCTTCATTCCTGCGTGAATACCGAAACATGGCATGGGAAGCGTTCGAGCGGCTGCCAATGCCAGTTACCACCGATGAACCCTGGCGGCGTACCGATCTCCGCGGTATGAAGGCTGGCGCATTTCGCCTGCCGGAAGTGGAGATGGTGAGGCGTTTTCCAGACCCGCCGCCAGAGCTGCTGCAGCCATTGGTTGGAGGCGACCACGGCAGCCAGATGGTGCTTCTGCCGGGAGACGTCGTTGAGGCAAAAATGGATCCCGAGGTGATGGCCAAGGGAGTAGTATTTACGGATCTGATCACCGCGGAGCGAGAGCATCCCGAGGTGCTCGCAAAAGCGCTAGGTAGCCTGGTGAGGCCTGATGAAGGAAAATTCGCCGCCCTGGCTGGGGCTATGGCAAGGACAGGTGTGCTTGTGTACGTCCCTCGCGGGGTCGAGCTGGAACAGCCCCTGCACAGTGTAATATGGGGTCCAGGTAGCGGATTGGCGTATTTTTCCCATGTCCTCGTCTGGCTGGAGGAAGGGTCATCTCTGACTTACATCCACGAAGCAGCGTCCCCGACGGAAGCTCAAGGACAAACGCTCCACTGCGGAATCGTGGAAATTCACGTTGGGCCGGCGGCGAATTTTCGCTTTGTGGAGCTGCAATCCTGGGGAGAGCATGTCTGGAACTTCAGTCATGAACGAGCCAGGGTAGAGAGAGACGCAAATCTGGATTGGATCTTCGGTGCGGTTGGCTCGCGCCTGACAAAGAATTTCTCAGACCTGGATTTGACCGGGGTAGGCGCCTCGGGACGCATGTCCGGGTTTTATTTCACCGATGGCATTCAACACCTGGATCATGATACCCAACAGAATCACCTGGCGCCACACACGACCAGCGACTTGCTTTTCAAGGGCGCCTTGAAAGATCGCAGCCGGTCGGTGTGGCAGGGGATGATTTACGTGGCTCCCGGCGCACAAAAAACAGACGGCTACCAGGCGAATCGAAATCTAACCTTGAGCCCTCAAGCGCGCGCGGATTCGATCCCCGGGTTAGAGATCCTCGCCGATGATGTGCGCTGCACACATGGCGCTACAGTGGGCAAAATTGATCCCGACCACTTGTTCTATCTGCAAAGCCGCGGCATACCGCGCAAAGTGGCTGAACGATTGATTGTAGAAGGCTTCTTCGATCCGATCATGCAGCGGATACCCTTCGAAGGAGTGCGTGAGCGTTTTCAAACTGCGATCAGGGAGAAAATGCTATAAAATACACTTGGAGATTGTTAGCAGCAGGTGGCGGGGTAAGCCATGATGGTAAGCCTGCAGGGCATAGGCTCGCTGCTGGTGTTACGGGATGATAAAAAGGAGGTTGCATTGGCGGAATTGTTCTTTCGGTCTGCTCCAGATGGGGAGGAGACCTATCAAGTAGGTGATCATGTGGAAGTGTATTGTGATCACGATAAGAATGGTGTTCGCATTCGCGATTGGTTGACTGGCACCGTGGTACAGGTGGATGCGAAAATGATTGCGGTTCAGTTTCAGGAAAACGTTTACCTGACAGATGGGTGGATGGTGCCCGACCGCGTATTATGGTATCCAAAGGAATCGAACAATGTCCGGTTTGCTCGCCGACGCAAACACCCCCGGGTACGCGCCAGATAATCTGGCGCAGCAAAATTCTAAATCTGTTGAGCGCCTGAGCATGTCCCAAAATAACCGCATAGAGGTGGAACGAATCCGCAAGGATTTCCCCATCCTCGGGCGCGAAGTGCGACCAGGTGTGCCCCTGGTTTACCTGGATTCGACCGCAACTAGCCAGAAGCCGGTATCTGTGCTGCGGGCAATGGATGATTACTATCGCCGCACTAACGCAAATATCCACCGTGGAATTCATACCCTTGCTGAAGAATCGACAGCCTTATATGAAGAGGCGCGTAAGAAAATCGCCGCGTTTATCAACGCGGCATCTGCCCGGCAAATCATTTATACGCGCAATACAACCGAATCCATCAATCTGGTGGCATACTCCTTTGGGCGAAATTTTTTGAAAGATGGTGATACCATCATATTGACCGAAATGGAGCACCATTCCAACCTGGTGCCCTGGCAGATACTCGCTGCGGAAAAAAACCTGCAGCTTGAATTCATCCCAGTTACCCCGGATGGGTTGCTGGATTTAGAAGCGTATGCGAGTCTGCTCCAGCGGCAGCCGCCCCTGGTTGCCTTTACGCACATGTCCAACGTTTTAGGCACCATCAACCCGGCTCGGGATATTATTCGGCTAGCCCATGAAAATGGGGCGATTACGCTGCTTGACGGCGCGCAGTCCGTGCCCCATTTCCCGGTCGACGTTCAAGAGTTGGACGTGGATTTCCTGGCTTTCTCGGCGCATAAGATGTGCGGGCCAACAGGGATTGGCATCCTCTACGGCAAGCGAGAACTGCTTGAAGCCATGCCTCCGTTTAATGGCGGCGGGGATATGATCAAGCGAGTTCACCTGCGCTCGTTCGTCGCTAACGAAATCCCCTACAAGTTCGAAGCTGGAACGCCTGCGATTGCTGAGGTGATTGGCCTGGGAGCGGCTATAGAATATCTCTCTCAAGTGGGAATGAGTCAGATTGCGGAGCATGAACATCAAATCATTGATTATGCTCTGGAACGGCTGGAGGAAATCCCCGGGGTGAACGTCTTTGGACCGCCTTCCGCGCAAAAGGGCGGAGTGGCTTCCTTTACGCTAAAAGGTGTGCACCCGCACGATGTCTCTCAAATCCTGGATCAAGATGGGGTGGCGATCCGGGCTGGTCATCACTGTGCCATGCCCTTACACGAAAAATTAAATCTTCCAGCGACAGCGCGAGCGAGTTTTTACCTGTACAGTACGCTTACCGAGGTCGACCTGCTGGTCGACGCGATTTACAAGGTAAAAACCGTTTTCCGGGTATAGCTCTCATTGGAGTGAGTTTATTTAATGGATGATTTCTACCGCGAGCTGATCATCGATAGATACAAAAACCCCCAGTATCGCGGCCAATTAGACCCGGCAGATATTTCATTCGAAGATGACAACCCGCTGTGCGGTGACCATATCCGCGTTGATCTGCGGGTAGACCCCCAAGGAATGATCAAAGAAGTTGCCTTTGATGGTCATGGCTGCGCCATATCCCAGGCTTCGGCAGACCTGCTGATGGAATCGATCTACGGTAAATCACTCGAAGAGGTGAAACTGCTTACCAAGGAGGATATCCTGGAAATGCTGGGTATCGATCTTGGTCCGGTGCGCTTAAAGTGCGCTTTGCTCTCGCTAAAAGTGCTTAAAGCCGGCGTATACGGTCTGGGTGAAGCCAGTGACGACCTGGTTGAATGAGTGGAATTGTACAATTATCGTAAACTTGACCCGGATGGGTGTGAATTTATCGAAGTGGCTGATGTCGCGGATCTCCCCAATGGGGAGCGCATTTTTATTGAGATAGATGAATATTCGATCGTCCTCCTGAACATTGGGGGTCAATATTTCGCCATTGCAGATATATGCTCCCACGATGACGGTCCCCTTGGCGATGGGGAGGTAGAGGGGCTAGAAATCATCTGTCCAAGGCACGGCGCACGCTTCGACGTGAGCTCGGGCAAGGCTTTATCACTGCCTGCCGTCGTAGATATCCCTGCCTACCCGATACGGGTGGTTAACGGCTCGATCCATATCGGTATACCAAAAGATTAGCGGTTTGAGCGCGCATCCTGGTCAGTTTCAGCGCTCGATTTTCCCCCAGGCATAAAAAGTAGGCACAAACAAAACGCGCTCGCCGTTCCGGTAGGCTTCTGCGTCGATGCTCTTCAAATCATCGAGCAGGGAGGCATCTACCTGGCTGATGCTGAGATGAGCAAGATCGTATTCCAATACTTCCCACTCCGCTGAGCGATTCGATGAAAGCGCCTCCATTGACCATTGGCCTCCAAGAACCCCCGTCTCAATTCGTGAGAATCCAGCCTGCTTAAATAATGATCGCAGGCGCCGACCCAGTATGGGGTCTGCTCCCTGGACTCGCAGCGACTGCGCCTGCCAGGCGCCCAACTTTTCCAGCGCGAGAGGGAAATCAATCCGTCCGCCGTAATCTGGCTCGGCGATCGCCAGCACCGACCCACCCGGGCGTCCGACGCGTATCATTTCACTTAAAAAGAGCGCCGGGCTTTCAACCCACATGAGGGTAAAGTGGCACATCACCAGATCGAATGTGCTGACAGGGAAGGGTAGATAATGACCGTCTGCGCGCATAAATGTGGTTTGAGGCGTATATTGTGCGGCAACCAGGAGGGCGGAGGCATCGACATCCACCCCAAATACCGCCGCGCGGGTTATCTGGGTTAGCTCGGCTTCCAGCACTCCTGTACCGCAGCCTACGTCTAATATTTTGCCGAGCGAATCGATGCCAACACGCTCGAAAAGATACTGTCGCAAACTACGCGTCCAGGTAGATTGCAATAAGTAGCGTTGGTGCCAATCCAGGTCCGAGAATTTCACTATTCTATTGGCGCAATTTGATTGATGATTACCTGCCCCTCACAGGCGGCCAGATCTTATCCCAGCCATCGCTTAGCATATTTCCCAGCACCTGGTTGGCGCCCTGGGTTGGAAGCACGTCCCCATCGGGTTCAACGTACAGCCAGGCGCGTCCAGCCCCCTCTACGCGCTCGGAATTATGCAGCTCCAGATTGACCGGGTTGAAGGAAGAATAAGGCACGGGAATATCCCAAACCAGCGTTAGCTTGCGGCTGGCAGTGTAGTTAGCGAGTTCTGCGAGCGAATCTTTCAAAGCCAGGTCAGTCGCGCTCAGAGAGACGGCCCAGATGCCGGTATCAGCCAGGCGGTCGATGATGCGCCTGGCTTTCTCTAAATCAGCGTCCGTCAGCGTATAGTGGACTGCCACGTAGATATCCTCAGGCAGGGGGATTTGAAGCGCAGCCCAGGAAGCCTCATTCTCGGGGTCATGTAAAATCATGATGTGATCTAGGCCCGTTTGGAGCAAGGTTTCTAAGTAACCCTCTTCTTTGAGCCGGTGACCATCGGTAAGCAATCCGCTCACCTGTCCGAGCTTCTCAGCATGTGCGATCAATTCGGGCAGGTCATCTCTGAGCGTGGGTTCTCCACCGGTAAAAATAACCTGCGGCACGCCTGCTTGCCAGGCTTTCTCCAGGATGGAAATCCATTCGGAGGTGCTTAACTCGCGCTCAACCCGTTTCGTCGGCGCAGCGGCTGGATCTGCATGGGGTGGCAGACGGTAAGTGAGGGCGCAATCCAGGCGGTATGGAGCTGAAAGAGGCGTAGAATAAGGCTCTCGGCGCGAAAAATCCAGAAATGTGACCGGGTCGAGATCGGGTATTTCAATTAACATCAATATTCGCTCGGTGAAGTCGAGGTAATCTGCCTTGGCCCGCGCGGGATCGACACGATAGCGCTGCGCCATTTGGCGGACAACAGCCTCCAGCGGCTGGTTCTTGACGAAGTAATAGGCGTATTCGGTAGCGGTTTCATTCAGGTGCAAAACAGTTGAAGCGTTCACGATAAGGATGCCGCGTCCGTCGTTCTCCACCCGCAAGTGCAAACGGTAATTGCGGGGATCATCCGAGGGCGCCTGGTAGTGATACATTCCTGGAGAAATCTGTTCAGGAGGGGAGAATAACTTGCGAATAGGGTTGAGAATGCTGCTCATCTAATTCCTCATCACTGATTCAATTTCAACGGACACCCGCCTCCGCACTCTGCAAGCAGAGCGCATCCCTGGCAATTACCCGGAATATAGCGCCTCTCCCGCAAAGAGATGGCTAAATCATGATTCCACAGCGCCTCCCAGGGATCGCTGAGGATATTGCCCAAGGGTTGGTAATACGATTGGCAGGGGATAACGCTGCCATCCGATTCGATGCACATGTTGTAGAGCGCGGCGGTGCAGCCCTTAACCCCCAATTCAAGTTGCATGGGATCGAAGTGACAGTATTGGGTAGGCGTATACCAGATCAGCCGTTGCTGATAGAAATCGGTCTTCTCGCGAGCAAGCTCCAAAAGCGCCGGGAGTTCTGCTTCGTTCAACCCTGTGCCAACGGTGCTGCCCCTCCCGGAGTAGATCAAGGCATTCAGCCCGATCGTCGGGACGCCAAGAGCGGCTAAAAAATCGAGCGTTTCGGCCAGGTGCGGGCTGTTATGCCTCAGCATGGTTGTATTCGTCATGACGTAAAGCGGCGTGTCCAGGGCATTGCGCACGCCGGCAATAGTTTGCACCCAGGCGCCTCTGGTCATGACCATGGCATCGTGGATCTGAGGGTCATGCGATTCAACCGTGATTTGAATATGATCGAGCCCGGCGCTGACCAGCTCACTCACATAAGCGGGATCATTCAAGCGGCGGCCATTGGTATTCAAACCCGTTATTTGCCCGTTGGCTTCGGCATGGGCGATTAATTCCGGCAGGTCAAGCCGCAGAGTAGGCTCACCGCCGGTAAAGACGATATGCGGAATGCCCAGATGCCATAACTTGTCGAGAATGCCTTTCCACTGCGCGGTAGATAGTTCTGCGAAATTGCGCGGTCGGTCGTTGTAGCAGTGCGCGCAATCGTTGTTGCAGCGGTAGGTGAGCGCCAGGTCCATGCGATAAGGGGCGGAGGGGCGGGCGCTGAAAGGCATTTTGGTTTCGATATCCAGCTCGTGGATCGGGCAGGCGCCCTCCGGGCGGACCAGCTCATCGAGCTGATCTGTCAATAGGGCATAATCCTCGCTTGCCTGGGTGGGTGAAACATTATACACCTGGGTCAGAGTGCTCAGCGCCTCTGGTGTGGGCACATTTTCGAGCACCAGAAAGGCTATTAAGGCGGCAGTGGGATTCAGGTGTATAACTCTATTAGCGTTTACCAATAACAGCCCGCTGCGGTCCTCATCCAGCCTGAGATGGATGCGGCTGCGTTCGCCGTTAGCCTCGCGAATGTAATGGTACAGGCCAGCCGCCGGAGGCGTGCGCCCGACGTGATTCAGACGAGGGCTCAATTTCCGGAATGCTTTCCACAAGCTGGATAACATCTGATATCCGCTATCTGGATCAACGGCCTCCACCCGCGCAGGCGCAGGCGCAGCCTGCACAGGCACAGGCGCAAGCGCAGGCGCACCCACCACCTGATCTGCCTGAACTCCAGGAACTGCTCTTGCCCGTTGAAACTGGAACTGGGTTGGTTTTGTCCGTGATTTTGCTGGTGAATTCGGTTACATTACCGATAACCCCACTGGAGAAATTTTGCACGCCCTTCACCATCGAGGCGGCAAAATCTGATCCGGGCAAATGGGGCAACGAGATGCTCCCGCCACCGCCTCCAGGAGCACTCACTGGTCGGAGGGCGGCGCCGCCTCTGAATGTTGGGTCATAGCGCGGCCACCAGACCGGCACATATACGGGTCCGCCGTGGAACACCCGCCGCGTGCGATCGTCGTAATCGCGGTCCAACATGGTCCAATCCATGACCTCATTGTATTTCTGGCTTTTAACCTCCGGGGTATCGGCAGCCTCCACCTGCGCCCAGGCGCGCTCTGTGATCGACTTGTAGTAGGCGATCGTCTCTTTCCGGCTGAAGCCTTTCATTTTATTGGAAACGCCCCGCACCATTTCGATCATCATATCTTGCAGTGCAGTTTGTCTTTCCCGGGCGCTCGTTTTGGTAAAGGCATTCAGGAAATCAACTTCGTAGGGTTGGAGTCCCTCTGGCATGGGTACAGCCACCTCAATCTTAAGGGGATCAGGGGTGATCACCGTTGCCGCCTCTTTTTTGATCACCGCGAAGAGAATCATGGTCAAAATTTTATCCAGAGGCTGCTCCATAAGAACAGCAGCTTCTACCGCGGTTAAACCGCGTTTGATCCCATGACCTTCGATGGATATTTTCGGAGGCATGTACTGCAGTTTACGGCGTTGAGCACCGCGAATAGAAAGAAATACGAAGAGAGAGAATAAAAAGACAGCTCCGAGACAAACAATCGTCCCAAAAACGTCTTCCAGAGAAATGTTCAGCGTTTCACCCAGACCGGTGCTGCGGATCGCGGTCTCAGGTACGTATTGAACCGGAAAAGACGCTCCGAAATCGTATTTCCGATCCATGGGGACATTGTTTGTCCAGGTATAAGTAATTCTTCCCTGGTCATCAAAGCCGGCAACGGGCTCAGCAGCCCAACCTCTTGGGGCAGCGTGCCAGCGAGGCTCTTCTGGTTTTACTCCAGGCGGTAAATGAAAGGTCACCGAAAGATCAGTTGTCCCGCGCACAGTTTGGAACCAGGCTGGCGAGAAAACGCTGCTGGCATAATTGCGATCGTCGCTATCATAACGGAGCATATCCCGTATTTGCCCGATATACACGTGCACCTGCCCCGATATCCCAGGAGGAATGGTATAAGCCCCCAGGCCTACGGCAACGCCAGTGTCAACGCCGGGACCTTTGCCCTGAAACCCGGCGCGGGAGATGTCGTTGACCGGATTTCCCCCGACATCCGCACGGATGCTCGAGTCTACGAAAGATGGATTGGGGAGACCGACATCTACGTAATCGATGGGGTGTGCGCCAGCGTCGTTGATAAAGAAGAATACATAATCAATCGAAACCGTGCCATCTTCGTTCCAAAATACATGCACGCTTTCTCGGGGGAGCTGAAATGAATAAGCCTGGGCGAAAGCGGCGCTGGTCGCGAAGAGCAGTAGGCCGAAAAACAGCAGGATGACGAGGGTTCTATTTCGCATAGGCACATCCCTTGACCATTGACGGTCACCATTTAGGCTCTTCAGTCAATTGATAGGTAGAATGGCAGTAAGGACAATTCACAACCGGCGCGCCGGCAACCATCTGGATGTTCTCCATAGTCAGAGAACCGCCGCACGACTGGCACTTAAATGTATCCAGGCTCACATTTGCCGGCAGATCGATCTTCAAGGTGACGTTGTTACCCCCGGTTGCAGGTGCTGGTCTTTGACGACCGGCGAACCAGATCAAGCCAAAGCCGATACTCACGCTGATCAGGCCGACAGGTATCCAGCCGACAGATCCTTCAGGGCTGAACGCCCCCCAGATAAACAGTACGCCAAAGAAGATCAGTATTGCCGCGGCGAGATAGGCGATGATTTTTACAGCCGACATGGTCACTCTCCCTTATCAATCTTCACCAGTTTACAATCAATTTTCGTGCAGGGCAAATGATAATCATCCTAAATTTGTCATAATCTTTGTATAAGCATAGTTCTCAAGCCTCTGATTTCGGCGATGGCATTATGGAGTCCGCTGGTTCTAAGTTACGACCTTGCCGATTTCACCTTCTATCTTCACATGGTAGGTTTCAAGTGGTTTGGTTGCCGGTTTACAGGCGACTGACCCATCGGTGACATTAAAGCAAGAGCCATGCCAGGGACAGGTGATGATATCGCCTTGCAGTTCGCCCTCGCTCAGGGGCCCTCCGGCGTGTGTGCATTCTTCTTGCGTAGCATAGAAATTTCCACCGATATTGACAACCAGTACTGACTGTCCAGCAAAATGAAGCTTGAGAATCTTCCCTGGGGGGCAGTCTTGGATATAGAATTCATTCCCCTGGAGGGGGTGGATTTCATCCGAGGTTGGTTCTTGATCACGATCAATGTTACCTATGCTGGTTTGGTCATAACCGGGTGACGAAATAACCGGGTATGTAACGTACACCCGTCCATCGGTCAATGTTACTTGATAGGTATCCAATCTCGCGGATGGATCTGAGAGCAGGCTGCCATTGGTCAGGTTGTACTGGAACCCATGCCAGGGGCAGGTAATCGTATCTCCTTCGATTTTGCCAGTGCAGACTGGACCGCCGCGATGCAAGCAACTGTTGCGCATTGCATACCATTTTTCATTGTGATGGAATACCCCGATGGAGAGACCGTCTGCTTCGATAATTTTTCTTTCCCCATCAGGAATTTCATCTTCCGAAGCCACGAAAACATTTTTGCGCTCGATGATTCTCTGTAGTCCCAGACTTTTTTCATAGGAGTCAACCGACAGAATGTGCATTTCATCCGGGTCAACGGGCAGGAGTTCTTCATACTTCTCTCGCTCGCGTTCATGACCGTAGGCGCGCGCCAGCATCTCAAGGATCACCATGCACAGTTTATTCCAGGCCTGGATTGCTCGACCTTCCAGATCGGCATCAAATTCGTGCAATTCTTTGATGAGGGCATTGATAATCGCATGTTGTACAAACCCCACCATTCCAATTACATACCGTTCAGCGATGTAAACCCGAGGGTCAGCACCATGGGAGGTATGCGCTCTGCCAACGTAATCGACATAACGTGCAAAATCATCATCATAAAAACCGCCAGCAGCTCGACGCCAGAAATTTGCCTGGTGGTACATGCGCAGTTGCAAATATTGTTCATCGACGGTGCCGTCGCGTTTCAGGAAATGCTTTCGCGTAGGAGGATACTGCAGCAGGTTTGTATAGAACTTGCCGATAATATCAGGGAGATGCTTCTCGATGATTAAAGCCGACTCGCGGATAGCCGCTCGATCATCGTCGCTGAATCCGACAAACTGGGCCATATGTTTGAAATATCGCCCAGCATCCTGAGGATGCTCTGATCCGGTCGACTGCTGGATTGAGGGGATGTTCTCAGACATGAAATTTTTCCTCGATAAGGTGGCATTGTAGCGCCAAATATAGATATACCATTCTGGTGTTTTGTAATAGGTCTTCAATCTAGCTTTACATAATCACCGGTGCGGGCTGATTCGTACAACCCGAGAACCGTGCGGATATGATCACGTGTTTCAGCAAGAGAGATGTAGCTGGGAACGCCGTCCAATATTGCAGCATGCATGTCCTCGACTTCTCCGAGATATAGCTCTTTTTCAGGCACCTGTATCTCGAGAGGGTCTCCCTGCTCAGGGTAGAAAACCATACTGCGATTAGTGTCCATGGCTACGAATGGGCGATTTAAGGTCAGCCGCCCCTTGGTGCCGACAATTTCGGCGTGAGTGTACCACGGGGAGCGGAAGGAGCTGGCGATTTGAGCCATGTGGTTTCTGGGGTATTCCAGCAAGCCGGCGAAGGTCTCATCGACCCCTGTATCCCCAAGCCACTGGGTACCAGCTACCCTGGTAGGGGCTTCCCCATATATGTATTGAGCGAAGCTGAGCGGGTAGACGCCCACATCCCACAGGCAGCCGCCTCCATATTCAGGCGCCAGGCGGACATTATCCTTAGACTTGAGGCTGAAGTTAAATACACCCCTGAACAGGCATAAATCTCCCAGCTTGCCGCTGTGTGCCCATTGGCCAGCGATTTTGGTTTGCGGGTGGTGCCGGTACATGAAAGCCTCCGCCAGCACACAACCGCTCTCCTGGCTGGCTTTGATCATGAGGTCGATCTCCTCCAGAGAGAGCGCCATGGGCTTCTCGCACAACACGTGCACACCAGCCCGGAGGGCGCGGATAGACCATTCTGCGTGCAGGTGATTCGGCAGGCTGATATACACCGCATCCACGGCGCCCGATGCGAGCATTTGCGCGTAGTCGCCGAAAGCCTGGGGGATTTCCCACTTTGATGCATATGCATGCGCGGTTGCTTTTGATCGGCTGGCAACCGCTACCAATTCGCCCCTTTTTGAGGCGCGAATCGCCGGAATCAGTCGTTGGTTGATATTGGCTGTGGAGAGCAATCCCCAGCGGACTTTCTTATCAGTTGGCATTAAGCTGTTCCTCCTGCTCACCGGTCAACTTTCGCCTTCGAGGGCAGCGATGATGAGGCGCAGTTCGGTTTGAAGCCCTGCATCTAGTGGCTCGGGATGGTGCTCGCGCAGGATCTGCTGCGCCTTGATCCGCGCCCAATCCCGGCTGCCATCGCGTTTCTCCTCCCAGGCCTCGTAGGGGCGGCGGTCCATCAGGGTCGGCAGCCAGCGCTCGCGCATGTGCTGACGGGTGTGGCGGTGAGCCAGGAAATTGCCTCCCGGTCCCACGTCTCGTATGGCCTCCAGCGCCAGCGACGGCTCATCTACCACAATACCTTTGAAGGTGGCATTTAAAATGCTCCAAATTTCGGCATCCATTAGAAGCTGCCCGTAAGAGAGGATGCGCGAGCCGTGCAACAGCCCGGCGCCCAGTAGCATATCCGAGAGGGTGGAAACGGCCATGAATGCGGATAAGCTGTTATCCACCCCTGCCTGCCAGTCTGGCTCTTTTGCTCCTGTGGCAAAAGCTCCCATGGAGAGGGGAAGATTGTAGAAATCTGCCAGCACGTTGGTGGCGGCGCCAAACAAATAATCCTCCGGGCCTCCGCCGGTGTAAGCCCCCGTGCGCAGGTCAGAGGATGTCTGCGCTGCAGCGTAAAACACCGGGCAGCCGGGGTAAGCCATCTGCATCAGCGCCAGGGCAGAGAGCACCTCGGCGTTGCCTACCACCAGGTTGCCAGCCAGCGTCACCGGACCGGTGGTCGCGCAGGAAGCCATGGTCATGTAGCCAACCGGTAAGCCCACTTCCGCGGCGATAAGCCCCGCTTCCAGGCTGCCTTTATCGTGGCAGAGAGGGCTCAAAGTGCACTGCATGATGGATAATATCGGGCGCTGGCGGAGCCTGTCTTTGCCGCCAGCCAGCAGCGCAGCCATCTCCACCGCGGCGTGCATCTCTGGCTCGCTGACGATCGATTCGGTTTGCACGTGTTTCTGGCTGACGCTCCAGATGGCCTCCAGCTCGTGCAGGCTGCGGCTTTGGGGGGGACAATCCTGGGCTGAGATAGGCACCCAATGAAACGCTATCGCCTCCAGGTAATCGGCGACGCGGGCTACGTCGCTCACATCTCCCTTAGTCGTTCGCCGGCGTTCTCCGCTAAATAGATCGATGATTTCAACGCCGCATCCATCGGTGCCTAGAAAACTGTGGTTGCCGTCCAGCGGCAAGTCCAGGCTGGGGTCCAGCGCAGCCAGGGTATAGGCAGGCGGCGCTTTTTTGAGGTAATCTTCAATTAATGCACCTGGAATGCGGACGATGCATGTATTCCGGTCGACCAATGCTCCATGGGCTTCGAAAATATCCAGGGCTTTCGAGGAGGGGAATCGCACGCCGATTGTTTCGATCACCTCCAGCGTGGCAGTATGGATTTTTTGAACTTCATCCTGGGTCAGGATATTCAGGCTTAATTTTGGGTTGGAAATACTTTGGATGGGTTTTGCCATATAAGGCTCCGGGTTCGCTCGCTGGCTCTCGAGCGCTCGAGATTTATACACTTGCCACGCCAACGAGCGAGCGGGCGAGACGCACCGCGCCCATGGCGTCTTCGGCATAGCCATCCGCGCCGATTTCCTCCGCCCAGCCGCGCGTGACCGGCGCGCCGCCCACCATAACCCTTACCTGGTCGCGCAACCCGGCCTGGTCGAGGGCTTGAATGATCCGCTGCTGGACGACCATGGTTGTGGTGAGCAAGGCAGATAAACCGAGGATATCGGCGTTTGTCTCGCGCACCGCGGCGACGAAAGCCTCTACAGGCACATTCACACCGAGATCGTGAACCTTGAAACCGT
The DNA here is from genome assembly GCA_035286585.1 of Anaerolineales bacterium. Classification (GTDB taxonomy): domain Bacteria; phylum Chloroflexota; class Anaerolineae; order Anaerolineales; family UBA4823; genus DSOS01. The sequence goes on along the minus strand of DATEDC010000178.1, from coordinate 3,559 downwards.
TGGCTGCTAACATGGTCGCCACCAGGGATTTGCCAATCTCGTGGATATCGCCTTTCACTGTGCCGATCACCACGGTGCCAGGGATGGAAAATTCCTGCTGGCGGCTTTTCAGTTCAGGCTCCAACAGCTCCATGGCGCGCTGCATGCCTTCAGCAGCGATGATCAGGTCGGGTAGGAAATATTCGCCGGTTGAAAATTTATCGCCTACAACGTTCATCCCCGGAACCAGGCCTTGATTGATGATCGCCAGCGGTTCAATACCCTGCGCCAGGGCTAGCCTGGTCAGGTCGTAGGTGGCATCCGGTTCGCCATCTACCAGGCTTTTCGTCAATTGTTGAAATAGAGCTTGGGACATTTATGACATTCTCCTTGGGTTGTGAAGATAATTTCAATTCTATCAAAATAACCGGCAACTGCGTTGCCGAGGGATTTACTCCTGGGGCAGTGGAGGCAGCGAGACCATTCCATGCCTCTGAGCGGCGCGTGCAACCAAACTGCGCAGCTCGGCCTTGAGCTCTTGAGAGCAGGGTGATGGTTGATACGCAGAGAGCTGCCGTTCCACCATTTCGGAAGCCCGAGCGGTGATCGACTTCGAGCCTGCCAGGCGCCAGGCATCTAGGGAACCCCGGTCGAGCAGGGGCGTAGGGATATAGAGCTCCTTGCGAAACCACTTGTGCGTATGCTGATGAGAGAGAAAATTGGCTTTATGAGCGGATTGGCGCATTAAGTCCCTGGCTATCGGCGTTTCGCGGGCCTGCATTCCGGCGATCAGGCGTTTAGCCATGGCGATGATCTCAGCATCGATGAGTAGTTTCTCGAAACTCTGGCAGCGGAGGAAATCGATCATCCCGCCGCCAGAAACCATGTTCGACCCGGAAAGCGCAGCCAGAAACGTACCTGCCGCCGACTCGATTCCGGACTGGGCGTCTAGAATCTTCGCATCGCTCGAGCCCATATAGGTATGAGTGGGCAGGTTCAGACGCTTGCCGACCTGGATATAGGCGCAGTCGATGAGCCAGGTGTTTACATCTCCCATCGGCGTGGTTCCGCTGCGCATATCGAACGCAGCCGGCGCACCGCCCCACACAATAGGTGATCCCGGAGCGGTAAGCTGGTGAATCACAACCCCACTCAGGCTTTCGGCCGCGTGCTCTACAACCGCGGCAGCCAGGGTGACCGGAGAGGTTGCGCCGGCGAGAGGCATGGAGACCAGCTCGGCTGGAACGCCTTTACGGGAGCAGTCCATCAAGTTCTGCACGGTCAGATCGCTCCACAGTAAAGGCGGAGTTGGACAGACATCGAAAACGGCGATGGGTTTGCGGGCAAGCTCCTTTTCACCACCAGCCACGGCGACCAACATCTCCCACATCACCCACCAGGAATCCACCCCAAATGCGCCAGTGACGATCGGCTTACGCATGTAATTAAGCGCCAGGTACAGCCGGTACAAGTCTCCGATCTCGGCAGGGACATCCCGGCAGACGAACGCGGTGCTCTGGGCGTCGTAAGCCGGCAGGGTCTCGACGAGTTTTACAAAGCGGACGAAATCTGCGGTCAGCGGATCGCGCTGCGCGCCATCCTGGTCGTCTAGCAGACTGACTGCGGCGGAACCCGGGTCGAAGTGCACGTCATTTCCGCCGTAATGCACCACGGGGTTGCCAGCCAGGTCAAATAAATGAAATTCAGTGGGAGCGGTAGCTAAAGCTTTGTGCACCAGATCTTCAGGTAAGCCTGCCACCTGGCTGCTGAAATCGACCCATGCGCCAGCATCCGCCAGTAACTGGAGAGCCCCCGGGTTGTGAATCTGAATGCCGGGGTCGGCGAGCAGCTCGATGGCTTCTCGAACAATCTGGTCGACAAGCTCTTCGTCGATGATTTTTAGTAATGGACGATATGTATCTGTAAACGACATTTTTTTCTCCATGGATTGATTTCGAGCATCACCTTTTCGATTGCTACTGCACACGGCTGGCAATGCGCATGATCTCGTTCAAAGCCTGCTCCTGCTCCTCAACCAGCGGCTCGACTATATGCTCCGACAGGATTTCCCGGGCTAAACGGTCAGCTCGATCCATGACACTCGAGGCGCCGGCAGCTCGCCACATGTCCCAGCCCACTTCCTGGATACCCAGGCGCCCGCGCCAGATTTCGCCGCGGCGCAGGTAATCGCGGGTATGTCTTTCGCCGAGAAAATTGCGCCTGGTATCCATGGCGTGGGCGATCACACCGACGGCCAGGCTGTCATCATCCACGCTGAAACCACGCAGAATACGTTTTACCATGCCGTAAATGTCATTATCGACCACGATTTGGGCATTGGAGGAAGTAGTGCCGCCAGCCATCTCGCCTACGCCCGAAAGCTCATCGGCACCAGCCAGGGTGGGAACTAAGGCGTTCATGGCGCGCTCGTACCCGCTTTGCATATCAGCGGCGTAACCGCTGCCCGCCAGGCCATACACATTCACCGGCAAGCCGTAAAAATGACCGAGCTGCACCGTCCCGGCGGACAGCATGCCGACTTCCGGGTTGCCCCAGATTGGAGCGCCGCTGCGCATGTTGAGCACAGACAGGCGCCCGCAGTAAACGATGGGCAGACCTGGACGCACGAGTTGAGCGATGACAATGGAGGCCAGCAGCTCGGCATTTTGCTGCACCAGCGAACCCGCAAGGGACATCGGCGAGGTGGCGCCCACATTAGGACAGGGAAGAGGTCCAAATGGCAGGTTTTGACGGGCAATTTCCAGCATGACCTGGGCAATATCGCCCTTGAAGTTCAATGGGCTGACCGGAGAAGCTCCCAGCGATACTGCGGGTTGATCCCCGAACACAACCCGGCACATCTCAGCCAGCAAGCGCACTTCTTTAGCAGTGGTAACTCCGGGCCCATTGATTGGCTTGGTTGTGTTGCGCACGGTTTGATCGAACATGGTCAAGATCATCATGTGGGGTGGGACGTCACGGGGGGTATAAAGAGGCGTCACCGTATCCACATTTTCAAGAGCATCCAATAAACGGGCGCTTTGGGCTACATCAGCGGAGGTGGCAGGACGGAGGTCTGACCAGGGCTCTTCGAGGACATCCCGGGCTCCACCCAGGTTGTGGACATGCAGTCTGCCGCTGCCCAGGGTTACTTCGCTGCTTCGACCGCGCAAGCTTACTTCACGCGGGCAACCTTGCAGACAGCTCATGATCAAGTCTGGCGGCAGGTACGCTCGCTCATCCAGGAGGCGAGCGCCGCTGTCAGCTAGCAGGGTGCGTGTTTCCGGGTCATCGAGCAGGATGCCAATCTCTCCCAATACTCGGAGAGAGGCGTGGTGAATCTTCAGCACTTCATTCGACGTAAGATACTTTAATTTCATCGTAATGTGTCCCCGACCTTTCAGTTTTTCCCTGGAAAGAGTTATAACAGGATTTTATCTATTTATGACTTTACTACCGCTCAGATCAATATATAATACTTGTACTGTAAATGCAAGTCTGGTGCAAGATCAATGGAAAATATTCACCCCTACTCGGCAGTAAAATGGAGGTGAGACAAAAGATTAAAACTTACAATTTC
>DATEDC010000177.1:0-6039 GCA_035286585.1 Anaerolineales bacterium | reverse complement strand
CCAGGAATTGATAAACGCCTGAAGCGCAGCGCGCAGTTTGGCTTCATTCTCTTCGGTGATACGTTTTTTCACCGCAATATCCTTGCCAATCTCTGGATGGGAGGTTTCCATGTAGCGAATCAGATCCTGCTCCCATTTCCGCATTCTGTCGAGGCCTACTTTATCCGCAAAGCCCTGGGTGCCCGCATAAATAGCAATGACCTGGTTTTCCAGCGGGACCGGTTCATATTGGGGTTGTTTCAGGATTTCCTGGAGGTGCTGACCCCGGTTTAGTTGGGCCTGCGTGGATTTATCCAGGTCGGAGCCAAATTGGGCAAATGCAGCCAGCTCCCGAAAAGCAGCCATATCCAGGCGCAGGCGGCTGGCAACCTGCTTCATTGCGCGGGTTTGCGCATCACCACCCACACGAGATACGGATAAGCCTACGTTTACAGCCGGGCGGATACCCGCATAAAACAGGTTGTTTTCCAGGTAAATTTGCCCATCCGTGATCGAGATCACGTTCGTTGGAATATAAGCGGATACATCGCCCAGCAGCGTTTCGATGATCGGCAGGGCGGTCAAGGAACCGCCTGAGCCAAGGCGCTTGACGATCTTGTAATCGGCGGCGTTTTCCATCGCTTTAATCGCCTGCTCGGCATCATGCAGGGATCGCGGGCCGCCGTATATCTTGCCGCCAACGGCGTCATTAGCGCTCGCCTGCCCGCCAGCAAAATCTCCGGGTACGATCACATACTCATCCGCCAGGCGAGCCGCGCGTTCCAGCAAGCGGGAATGCAGATAAAACACATCGCCCGGATATGCCTCGCGCCCGGGGGGACGCCGCAGGAGCAGCGAAACCTGGCGGTATGCCCAGGCGTGTTTGGAAAGGTCATCGTATACCACCAGGGCATCGCGTCCGTTTTCCATGAACTCTTCGCCAATGGCGCAGCCGGCGTAAGGAGCAATGTATTGCAGCACAGCCGGTTCATCTGCAGCAGCCACCACCACGGTCGTGTAATCCATGGCGCCATTGCGTTCCAGAGTAGCCACCGTACGGGCGATAGCCGCCTTTTTCTGTCCGACCGCCACATAGATGCACAGCAGATCTTTACCCCTTTGATTGATGATCGTATCGATGGCGATAGCTGTTTTACCCGTTTGCCGGTCGCCGATGATCAGCTCGCGCTGGCCGCGCCCGATGGGGATCATCGAGTCGATGGCTTTTATTCCCGTCTGCACGGGCGTGTCGACGTCTTTGCGGAAAACCACGCCCGGAGCAATGCGCTCGATTGCACGGAATTTCTCGAGCTTGACCGGGCCTTTGCCGTCGATTGGCTGCCCCAATGCGTTGACCACCCGCCCAATCATGCCGTCGCCCACCGGGACCGAGGCGATCCGCCCTGTAGAGCGCACCAGCATGCCTTCTTCGATGCCAGAGTATTCACCCATCACGATCACACCGACGGTTTCGGATTCCAGGTTGAAAGCGATCCCCATAACGCCGTTGGCAAACTCGACCAGCTCCTGGGCGCGCACGTCGCCCAGCCCGCGCACGCGGGCGATCCCATCGCCGGCTTCCAGGACAGCGCCGACATCCCGGGCTTCCATTTCGGGCTGATACGTCTCGATTTGCTTTTGCAGATCGGCTGCAATTTGACGAATGAGATCTGTCATTGTCCCTCCGAGGGAGATGAGCGTATGAATGCAGAAATTCTATGCGCCTGGCGCGGAAATGATAATCGAAAGCACTGAACTTGTCCAGTTCTTCACGATTGGTCGGTCATGAGAATATCTGCTTGAAACCTATCCCGGGGTTAACCCCCCTCCGGAGCCTGAGCCCGAGCGTCTTTACCCAGTTCGCGCGAGCGCTCGTAAGCCGCCCAAATCGCCCGCGAGAGGGCGGTGCGGAAACCCGCCTTCTCCAGGTAATACAGCGCGGCTGCAGAGGTTCCGCCGGGCGAAGTCACCTGGTTGCGCAGCCGCGCCAGGTGGATGTGTTCTTCGTGCTTGGTGTAGAAATCCACCGACCCGCGCACGGTCTGGGCTACCAGCTGCTCGGCAATCCGCCGGGGAAAGCCCAGGTGAACGCCGGCGTCTACCATGGCTTCCATGAACAAGAAAACATACGCCGGACCAGTTCCGGAGAGGGCAGTCGCCATATCCAGGTAATTTTCTTCTTCGACAAAGATTTCCTGTCCAAGTGCGCTCAGAACCTGGCGGGCCATTTCGATCTGTTCTTCGGCTACCGATGGCGCTGCCGTCCAAACCGTGATTCCTTCGCCAATCTGCGCAGGTGTGTTGGGCATCGAACGCACGATGCGATCGTGACCGATGCCGTGAGCGATTTTATCGATCGAAGCCCCAGCGACGATGGAGAGCACCACGGCCTCAGGCTGGACAGAGCCACGAACCCCAGCCAGCACCTTATCGAGTCTTTGGGGCTTTACGGCTAAAACGACCATCGCTGCCTGGCTGGCAGCTTCGGCATTGTTGACTGTCCCTTGTACGCCAAATTTATCTCGAAGCTCAGACAGCCTCTCCGGGCGCGGGCCAGCCACCAATATATTCTCTGCCTGGGCGACATTTTGGCGGATGAGCCCGGCAATCATCGCCTCTGCCATCACGCCCGGGCCAATAAAAGCAATTTTTTGCCGATCAAACACAACGCCCCTCCTTTAGGGTTTGATGAAATACTGCAAGGCTATACGCAAGCGAGTTTCCTCATCCTGGGGGGCGTCACGCGGGATCGCCTGGATGGCGGCCTGCGCTTCCACGACGCTGTAGCCCAATGAGGTCAGCGCGGCGAGCAGGTCGCTGTCGGTCTCACTGGCAATCGCCATCGGCTGCAAACCGGCTTCCAGCGGCAGGCGATCTTGCAGATGTATCAAGATCTTTTGAGCAGTGCGTTTGCCCACCCCAGGCACCCGGCTGAAAATCTCGTCTTGCTCGTGAAATACCGCCCGGCGAATGGCATCCGGATTGAGCGTGGAGAGGATTGCCAGCCCCAGGCGAGGACCCACGCCATTTACCCCGAGCAGCATAGAGAATAACTGCCGCCCTTCTTTCGTCTCGAAGCCATACAGCGTGAGCGCATCTTCGCGCACCACCAGGTAGGTGTGCAAAAAGACCCGTTCTCCTGCCCTCAGGCGGTCTTTAAGCGGGGCAGGTAGATACACCTGCAGCCCCACCCCGCCTACCGCAATCACAACATGATCCGGATTAATATCGATCACTTCCCCAGCCAGGCTGGCGATCATAGTCCAATCCTTTCCATCGTTCAGCAGTTTGCATGACCATCCCTCCCCCGCGCAAGTTTATGTGTAGAGCGATTTCATTCGGGCGGAATGCAGGTGACAAATGGCGACCGCGATGGCGTCTGCCGCATCATCCGGCCGCGGTATCTCGGACAACCCGAGCAATGCGCGCACCATTTGCTGAACCTGGTTTTTATCTGCGCCGCCATAGCCTACCACTGCCTGTTTGACCTCCAGCGGCGTGTATTCAAAAACAGCCAGCCCGGCTTGAGCCAGGGCGAGCAGCGCCACTCCCCGCGCCTGGCCAACACTCAACGCGGTGCGAACGTTGCGCTGGAAAAACAGCTTCTCCACCGCGCTGCTTTCCGGGCGGTGGAGTACGATGATTTCACTCAACTTATTGTAGAGCTCCAATAAACGCACTGCCTGGGTATCTGCTGCTTGAGTCTCGATCACGCCGTATGCCACCATCGCCAGGCTGCCATTGTGATCCTCTCGCACCAGGCCGTAGCCGGTAATGGCAGTCCCTGGGTCGATACCCAAAACCAGCATCGCAGGCTTGCCGCTCGGATCAGGCGGCTTCCAGAGCCGCCATGGCTGCGTCCGAGATGCTCAGGGTTGAAAATACGTTCTGAACGTCATCCAGGTCCTCCAGGGCTTCGATGACCCTGAGCACCTGCATGGTCTCCTCCGGGCTGAGCTCCACCTCGTTGTTGGGGATCAGGCGTAATTCTGCTTCCTCGAGCTCGGCGCCGGCTTTGCGCAAGTGATCGCTGATCTCTTTGAAGGACTCGACCGGGCCAATGATAGTTATCGAATGCTCGTCAAATTCAACGTCGTCCGCCCCGGCTTCGACCGCCAGCTCGAAGATGGCATCCGGGTCATTCCCTTCTGCGGGCAGGGAGAAGTACGCCGCCCGGTGGAACTGCCAGGCGACCGAGCCTAACTCAGCCATGCTGCCGCCGTACCTGTTGAGGATGTGGCGTATCTCGGCAATCGTCCGGTTGCGGTTATCGGTCACGCAAGAGATCATCAAGGCGATCCCTGCGGGCGCGTAGCCTTCGTAGGTGATCTCCTCGAACTCATACCCCTCTTTGGAATCTCCGGTGCCGCGCTTGATGGCGCGCTCGATGTTGTCCTTTGGCATGTTGTTGGCTCTGGCTTTGTCGATCGCGTATTGCAGGCGAACGTTGCTGCTGGGGTCGCCCCCGCCCTCCCGAGCCGCGATCACAATTTCCCGCGCCAGCCGGGTGAAGAGCTGGCCGCGTTTTGCATCCGCGGCGCCCTTTTTGCGCCGGATAGTTGCCCAATGCGAATGTCCTGACATAGTTAATTCTCCACGAGAGGTGGTAACATCACAGTCAATAAATAAAATACGCCGATCGTCCCCAGTTGTCGAATTATACCATTCTCAACTCTCGCCCTGGATGAACGCTTCCGTCATCTCGCGGGCGACGCTGTCTTTGAACTGTTTTGGCGGGGTTTTCATGAAGTAAGCCGAAGGACCGATGATCGGCCCGCTCAGGCCGCGGTCCATGGCGATCTTGACGCAGCGGACGGCGTCGATGATCACCCCCGCCGAGTTGGGCGAATCCCAAACTTCCAGCTTGGCTTCCAGGTTGAGCGAGGCGTCCCCAAACGTGGTCCCTTCCATGCGCACGTAGCACCATTTGCGGTCGGTCAGCCAGGGGACGTGGTCGCTGGGACCAACGTGGACGTCCTCGGCGGGGAGCTCGTAAGGCAGCATGCTGGTCACCGCGTTGGTCTTGGAGATCTTTTTCGATTCCAGGCGCTCGCGCTCGAGCATGTTCAGAAAATCGGTGTTGCCCCCAAAATTGAGCTGGTAGGTGCGCTCCAATTTCACCCCGCGATCGACGAACAGGCTGGCGAGCACGCGGTGCAGGATGGTCGCCCCAAACTGGCTCTTGATGTCATCGCCGATGAGCGGCAGCCCGCGCTCGCGAAAGCGCCTGGCCCAGTAATCCTGGCTGGCGATGAACACCGGGATGCCGTTGACGAAACCGCAGCCGGCTTCCAATACCTGCTCCACGTACCACTTGGTAGCCATCTCCGAGCCGACCGGCAGGAAATTCACCACCACGTCGGTCCTGGTCTCCTTGAGAATGCCGACGATATCCGCGGTAGGCCCGGGGGCTTTGTTGACGATCTGGCGCAGATAGTGACCCAGGCCATCGTGGGTCATGCCTCGCGAGACCTCCACGTTCATGTGGGGCACCTCGGCGAATTTGCAGGTGTTGTTGGGGAAGGCAAAGATCCCCTCCGAGAGGTCCTTGCCCACCTTGGTATCCACCACGTCGAACGCGGCTGTAAATTCGATATCCCGCACGTGGTAGCCCCCCAGGTTAGCGTGCATCAGGCCGGGGATAAGCGCCCCATCGTCCGCATCTTGATAAAAGCGCACGCCCTGCACCAATGAGCAGGCGCAATTGCCCACCCCGATGATCGCCACCCGCACCTTTTTCCCATTGTCCATCGATTTCTCCTTAGTTTGATGTTTTGCACTTCTGCTCCCAATTCTAATCCCAACCCATCCCTTTGGGCATGCCCCTTTTTTCCGCGTCGATCCGCGCTCGTCCGCGCACTACCAGATGAAACCAACGTCGTCTTGCCAACCAGGGCTGGGTGGATTATAATTCCGGAGCGTAAGACCAACGGGGCGTGGCTCAGCCCGGCTAGAGCGCACGGTTCGGGTCCGTGAGGTCGAGAGTTCAAATCTCTCCGCCCCGACCATTATTTTCAGTCTGAGTGCCCAGCTTCCGAAGCCCCGTGGGCTTCGGAAGAC
>DATEDC010000176.1:0-14886 GCA_035286585.1 Anaerolineales bacterium | reverse complement strand
CCAGCGACATCATCCCGTTTGCCCGGCCGTATTGCTCCTTGGGCAGCATGGTGCTGATGGCAGCCGAATACGCCGGCCATTGGAAGGTTTGGAAGAAGCCCTGAAAGGCGCCGGCGACATACAGGTGCCAGATTTGCAATTGGTCGGAGGCGTACAGGATCAGGATGACAATCGTAGCCACCCCTGCGGATAGATCGCTGACCATCATCATCAGCTTGCGGTCGTAGCGATCGACGATCGCGCCCGCAAAAGGGCTGAACACGAGCATCGGGGTGACGAAGAAAAAGCCGACCAGCGCCAGGGCCGTGGCCGAGCCGGTCAATTCGTAGGCCCAGATGGTCAGCGCAAAGCCGGTCATGTTGGTGCCCAGCAATGAGACGAGCTGGCCAAACCAGACGATGCTGAAGCCCAACATGCCGCTGGGGCGCATGGAGGCCGAGGGTCTGTCCATCGATTATTTATCCGTCTATGGCAGTATGATCAAGAGTAATGGCCGGTATCCAACAGAACCCGACCATTTTACCATCAGGCGACAACAGGATCCATGCTGCCGTCGATCTTCTTTCGAGTGAATGGGTGCTGGCGGCAGGCGCCAACACCTCAAGACAGTGGGGACTCGGGCTGCAAGGAGTGCAGAGCCTCTTCGACGCTCATCTCGCCGCGCTCGATCCGTTCGAGAATATCCATGTGACCCGGACTCTCCTGCTCTGCTGCGGAGGCTGGCGAACCAACGCTCCCGCCGCCTTTAATGATCAAATCGCCGGAGATGCTGCGGTGCAGAATCGGAGTCTCGCCCCCGCCTATTATTACCCGGGTCTCGCCGAAGCTTTTCTGGCGTTGGGTCACTGGCAGCGTGGTAACGACATCCCCGCTGATGCTCTGGCTGCGGATGGTAAGGCCGGTTTGCTCGGGCACATGCAGGGCAACCTCGCCCGACACGGACTTGAGATGAACCGGGCTGCTGCTCGACAGCGACTGGATGAACAGGTCCCCGCTGACGGTGGAGGCTTCGAGCCTGGTGAGCTTTGAATCGGTCAGCAGCAGGTCGCCCGAAACGGTTTCCAGCGCAAGCTGAGCGCTGACCTTTTCGGCGGAGATATCCCCGCTGACCGATTTCACCTGCAGCGATCCGGTCACATCCACCAACTTCAAGGCGCCGCTGACCGTGGAAATGTTCATCGTTCCCGAAACTCCCTGGACGGAGAGGGAGCTGCTCACGCATTTGATCTGCAGGTCGCACTCCCGCGGGATGTGAACCAGGTAATCTACTTTACAGGGCTTGGTCGTTGGCAGGGTAAACCAGTTTACGCCCTCAAATCGGGTTTCCGCCGAGACGCGGCCATCTTCGGCCTGGCGGATGAGCACTCGGGTGTGCTCCGCCTCGCCGCTCTCCAGGTGTTTTTTCGCCTGGATGTACATCACATCCGCCTCGCCAGCCGTAATCTCCACCGAGCCGCGCATGTTTGCCAGGGAGAGGCGAGCCGGGGCGTTGACCGAAAAAGTGTGTTCGATGGTCTCGGTGCTCATGGTCTTTATCCCTACTCGATATAGATTTCGATGTGTTCGCCGTCTTCTTCGTCAGTCACATCGATTATTTTGCCTTCGGCGCCCTCATTGATGGCCTCGATCAATTCATCGAATGCGATGCCGGGGGCGTACTGAGAGGCGATGTTCAAACCGGCGTCCACCAGTCCGAGAGGCAGGTTGACAGTCGCTTTGGCTTTGCCGGTCTTCATATCCGTCACCCGGACGCGCAGGAAACGCGGCCCGCCGACCGAGGCGCGCAGCGCGGCTCTGCGCTGAGGTTTGCGCACCTCGGACAAGGCGCTCAGCAGCCTGGCGCCCTCCTCGGCTGTAATTTTGCCCTCATCGATCATCTTGAGAATTTTCAAACGTTCTTCACTGGTTGTCATGGGGTCAACTCCTCGATCAGCCGATAAAAACTTCAACCCGCTCGCCATCTTCGCCCTCGTCCACTTTCACGTAGAGCGGGTTGTCCGGCGTGGCGGTCCTATCCAGGGCCAGGATCATCTCATCGATGGAAGTGCCTTGAAGCCCGGGGATTTTATCCCCAAACAGGCGGAAAAACCAGGCCGTCAGTTGGATGGGCAGGGGGAAGCTGATGGCGATATTGCGCGGCCATTCGCCCTCTTTCTGCTGCACGCGCAAGTGCAGCCAGCGCGCGGTGCGGCTACCCCAGGCCAGCAGTATCAGCAGCACTCCGAACACGAATGGGACCCAGGCGCAGAAGAACCAGAAGCCGAAGCCAGACGCCTGCTGGGCCCAGAACATGAGCACCCCAGCCAGCACGGTGAGCGCCACGCCGGCCCACAGGGGCATCATCCACCAGCGCCGCCAGCGGTCCACATCGCCGGGCAGGCTAACTCGCTTTGCCCCGGGTTCGTCCTCGATGGAGGCTTCTTCCTGGGCTGGCTCATCTTGGGGGGCAGGCGCGGGGGAATGCGGGACATACGCGGCGTGAACCTGAACTGCTGCCGGCGCTTCGAAGGCTTCCGCGGAGAGGTCCTCCTCTTCGCTCTCGTCCAGCGCCTGGATCAGGCGCAGGCCTTCCTCAGCCGATATTTTGCCGCTTGCGATCATCTCCAGAATGATGCGCCGTTCGGTATCGCTGGCCATGGCTGCCTCCTCAATCTTTGCCTTCCAGGGATGAGAGCAGCCTTTCGGCTTCATCCAGGCTGATCTTCTTTTCTTCCAGCATGCGCAGGATCATCAGGCGCTCCTCATCCGAGACCGGCTCCTTCGTGGAGGTGGGTTGATGGGGGGCAGAGGGGACATGCGGCGGCGTTGGCGGCCACTCCACGCTCCAGGAGCGCCTGCCGTGGCTGTGGCTGCGGCTGTGCCGCTCAGCAGCCCTGAGTTTCAACTCGGCTTTGCGTTGGGTGGCTGCCATTTTCCGCTCGAGCTTCTCCTGGGCGCGGCGAATCCTATCCTGGGCGCGGGCCGAGGCGCGCTCACTGGCCTCCCGCGCCCGTCTCATGATGCGCTCCTGGTGCATCTCGGACAAACCAGAACTCTCCAGTTTTTCGGACAACCTGGTCATGTGCTCTTCCAGAGCTTGCATGTGGGCCTCAAGCTGGGCTTCGATCTGCTCCGCAATGGAACCCTCTGAGATGCCAGCAAAGGCCCTCTCGATCTCATCCTGGGCGCCTTCTATATCCACCTGGACATCCTCCATCTCGATCCAGCCGGTTTCTTGGCTGTCGACTGTGAGCGCCCCGCCTGCGGATAAGTTAACGGCAGCCTGACCATCCTGAAGCGTGAAACTGTAACTCCCCTCCTGGATGGACTTTTGCTCGTTTGGCAGCCTGACCCGGATCGTGTTCGCCCGGCTGGTCAGGTTGAGGCGGGCGCTGGAATCGGCCGGCAGGCGGAAATTCAGGTTGCCGTCGGCCGAGATTTCGTATCGCTGGCCGGTCAACAGGCTCAAGCGCAGGTTGGCATTGCCGCCTGTGGAAATGATCAGGTCGCCTTCCGCATCCCTCAAGTCCAGATTACCCGAGACCCGCTCCAACGTGCAGGAGCCCTGAATGTCCCGCAGCACCACACTGCCGGAGACGTGGTCAACATGCAGATCGCCGCTCACCTGCTTGGCGACCAGTTCACCATATACCGTATCGACGCGCGTTTCCGCCACGTTGCGCAGCACCAGCGAGCCATTGACCTGCTCGATCTGCAGTTGTTCATCCAGGAGCTTGAAAACCGCCTCACCGAGCACGCGTTCCACTTTAACAGAAGCCTGGTGCGGCACGCGGACGAGGCAATCCCCAGGGCAGCGGATGCTGACGACCTCGTCCTGCTCTTCAATCTCAGGGGCGACCTCAGCCTCGGATTTGACCAGCACCTCGGGCCGGCTCCAACCTTTTAACTGCAAATTGCCGCCAATCTCTTCAATCACTACATCGGGCGCTGGACCGGTTGTGACATTCATCTGGACCATGTTTACCCTCCTTTTTCTTGCAGCAGGAGCATAGCATTTTCAACGCTAATTTGTCCCTGATCGAGTTTCTCGAGTATGCTCTGGCGCTGCTCTTCAGAAAGCCCGGCTGGCTCCTCGCTGGCTCCGGGTTCATATCCCAGGGCGCGAATGACCTCGTGCAGGCGGTTGCGTATGGTCGGGTAAGACAGGCCGAGCTCGTCTTCCATGCGGGTGATCTTGCCTTCGCAGCGCACGAAGGTTTCAACAAAATCAAGCTGCTCGGGGGTAAGCTGAGCGAACAGCCCGACGCTGAAACGGCCTTCGATGGTCGTATCGCAATCCCGGCAGTAAATGCGGGTGACGGTGATCTGTCCGGAGCAGATCGGGCAACTCATTGGCAGTATGTTCATAGCGAGATCCTTTATTGATAGAACTGTCATTACGAAGCGGCGTTCTTTGCCGCTGTGGCAATCTCCTGCTTGATTATATGCGTGACCCACGAAGTGCGAGCAGCTTATATGCTGCCCAGCAGCCAGGCTGGGCTTCAATACCAGGTCGGCAATATATTAATTATAATTATAACAATATGTAATAAAAAGTCAAGAGAATTTTAGAAAAATGAAGGTAGATATTAATATTTTTATAGCAGCATTCACCCCCTCTGACCTCTCCGCATTTGGGGCGGGGAGAAGCCCGCTTCAGCGTTCTTCAGACTGGATAAAGCTCGCCTGGTTGGAGCACTCGCAGGCGATCACCGTGCGCGAGTAGCGCCTCAGGGTGCCCAAATAGGGCCGGGCGCCGTTGTGAGCTATCCAACCTTCCAGGTTGAAGGCCAGCAAGCCCTCGGCGGGGATCCATTCTCCGTTGTATTTGCGGGCGATGTGGACGTGCGTGCCGGTGCTGCTGCCGCCCTCGCAAGAGGGATAGCCAAGCGGCTGGCCGGTTTGCAAGACCATCCCCAGCGCAGCGCGCTCTTTGCTGCCGACGTGTAAATAAAAGATATTCCAGCCGGTGCGCTCGTCGCCGTCGCCATCCAGATCGAGAACGACTTCCCCGATTTCCGACCTCACCACCACGCCATCCGCAGCGGCGGTCACTTTCTCTTCAGAGGGCTGGCAACCCCCGATGACTGAAGGAGGCGCAAAATCCAGGGCCGAGAGCGGCGCGCCCTCACCCCAGGCGGTGTGAGGCCCGCCGGTGAAAGCCCAGATGCTCCCGGTCTCAAATGGCAGCGCCAAAGCAGGCTGCTCCAGGCTGCCCGGAATATGGGGCTGGTCTGCGCCCCAAGGGTCGCCGAACAGGGCGGCGTAGGTCTGATAAAAGCCTGTGGGAGCCGTGGCTGCCTCGTAGTCGGCTTTGTTCAGCAAGGTATTGAAGAAATTGCGCAGGCTGACCGTGGCAGCATTTTGCCAGGGGTCAAACCTTTCCAGGCGCCCGTCTTCATGTTCCAGTGAGGTCAGGTCAGCGCTGCGCCAGGAATAGTAACCCGTGTTCAGCAAATTCGCCCCCCACAAAAGCTGGCGATATAAGCCCCTTCGCTCTCGGGCCAGATAACCCAACGAGTAGGTTCGAGCCTGCGCCGGCGGATCGGCATGGCTCAGAGCTCCGCTCTGGTATTCCAGCAGCGCCAGGAGCAGGCGCGGGCTGAGACTGAATTTGAGGGCCACCAGGTCAACGATCTCCCCCGCGCTGCGACTGGCGCCCGCGGCGTACTCGGAATACCCGCGCAGCCAGCCGGGTTGGCTGGCGATGAGCCCGGCCGTGTCAAACCCTATCTGGCTCGGTCCGTTGATGAACATGCTGTCGGGAAGGATGCGGTAGGCGCTGCCCCAGAAGGGGAGATAATAGATGGGGATTTTCATAGGCATGCCGGGGGGCAACGTGGTGGCGCTGGCGGGAATGAAGGCGTTGGCTTTCAGGATTTCCTCCACGCGGGTGTTGAAGCGCACCGCCAGGGCGGGCAGGGTGTCGCCGGTCTGGGCGAGATAATCGACCAGTTCTCCGGGAGCGTAAACCGGACGGGCGGGGATCGGCGTGGCGGCACCCTGCGCACTGGCTGGCAAAGCCTCGGATATGGGGGTGTTAGCGAGCTCCGAGAGGAGCAGGGAGGGCGGGGCGCTCTGCGGCTGGCAGGCGCTGAGCAGCAAAGCCGGCAGCAAGAGCAGGCGCAGCCATTTGAGGAGGAGTTGCGTGGTCATCGGAGCTCAGTAGCCGGCTTCGTAGGGGTCATCCGGGGCGCGCGTGATGCGGGTCTCGAACGAAGCGCAGGTGCAGGCCGGGATGGTCTCCTCCTCGCGGGTGAGCTTGCCTTGATAGGCGGTCTGCCCTGCGTACGCCCGCCAGCCGCTCAACACGAAGGGCATGGGGCCATCGGCGGCAATCCATTCGCCATTGTATTTTCGGGCCAGATGAATGTGCGTGCCGGTTGAAATACCGCCTTCACAGGAGGGGTGACCGAGAGGGTCGCCCACCGCAACCCAGGTGCCAACCGGGACGCGCTTCTCGCTGGACACATGCAGGTAAAGCAGCACCCAGCCGGTCTGCTCGTAACCATCCCCATCCAGGTCGAGCGCCACCACCCCATTCCCAGAGCGGACCACCTGCCCGGCCGCCGCAGCGGTCGCCCAGGCGTTGGATTTTACGCAGCCGGGCTCCGAGCTGCCCGGAGCGAAATCCAGGGCGGCGTAAGAGCCATCGTGCTCCCAGGCTCCATGAGGCCCGCCGGTAAAGCTCCACAGGCGGCCAACCTGAAAAGGCAGGATCATGCGGGGTTGTTCCAGCCCGGGAGGGTACAGGGGTTCCACAGCCTGGGCGCGCAGCCAGGGGCTGCCGAACATGCGCTCATACAGAGAGGGGAATCCCCCTTCCTGATCGAGCGCCTGCACCCAGCGCGGCCCATCGTACAACCGGGCGAAATAATACTGCAGGGCCACTGTGCCGGCATTCAGGTCGGGCGCCAGTCTGGCGGTCAGGCCATCTATGAAACGCAGCTCGGTTATTCGCCCTTCGCGCCAGCGGTAGTAGCCAATGGAGAGCTGGTTGACTGCCAGGATCAGTTGGCGGTACAGGCCTTTCTGGTTCAGGTCGATCACGCCCATGGGATAATCGGTCTCGGCCAGGTTGGCTGGCTGCCCCAAGACCCAATGGCTCTGGTATTCCAGTAAGGCCAGCAGCAGGCGGGGGTTGATCGAGTTCTCGATGGATACTCGCTGGATGATCTCAGCGCCGGTGGTTGTTTTTGTGCTGTGCAGCCATTCTTTGTACCTGCTCAGGTAGCCGCCAGCCTGGTCAACATAGGCCTGCACGTCGAAATCGATCGCCGAGGGCGAATACACCAGCTCGCTATCGGGCAGCAGGTGCTGCGATGAAGTGGTGTTCGCCAGGCGGCGGGGGATGATCAGAAGCTGGTTGGGCGGCAGCAGGGCGGCGGGGTGGAGTGGGTCTGGGGAGGTGATCTCCTCAGGCTGGACGCCAAAGCGCACCGCCACCAGCGGCAGTGTATCCGCGGCCTGGGAGTAATACAGGATCGGGGCAGTGGTGACCGGGGGGATGGTTGAGGTGGGCAGGCCGAAAGGCAGCGCGGTCCCCTGGGGAGCGGGGTCAGCGCCCCCAGGCGGGGGTGGGACAGCCTGGGTTTCCACAGGGGAGGCCTGGGTGACAGACGCCTCGACCAAAGGGATGAACCCGGTTGGGGCTGGCTCTTCGGCCTGTGGGGGGATCCAATACCCGCCCCGCGAGCAGGAGAGGGTCGCAAAACCCAAAGCCAGGTACAAGGCCAGCGGGCGCAAGAATCCAGCCAGGCGGCGCAGCTCAGCGCTGAATGCTGTTGTCGGCCGAGCGACCCGCCCAGGCTTCGACTGAATGTCCACTACGTTCGAGAAATCCATCGTATTCTTTACCCGCGCCGCGCGATACCCACCTGTCGAGCACAAACGGCAGCGTCTGGTCGGCGGGGATCCACTCCCCATTATACCGTCTGGCGAGGTGAACGTGCGTGCCGGAGGAGACGCCCCCCTCGCAAGAGGGGTGACCGATCCTCTCGCCCGCCCTCAGGTAGGCGCCCGGGCGGACGCGGTCGCGGCTTTCTACGTGCATGTAAAGCACAACCCAGCCGGTCTGTTCGTAGCCATCGCCGTCCATGTCCTGGATCACCGCGCCATCGCTGGCGCGCAAGATCAGCCCGTCGGCGACCGCCACCACCCAGGCTTCGCTAGGGATGCAGCCCAGCGCTTCGGAAGGCGGGGCGAAATCCAGGGCTGCCCAGGCGGAGCCATCACCCCAGCCGCCGTGGGGACCGCCGGTGAAAGCCCATTCTACTTCAGGTTCGAACGGAAGCTGCATATCAGGCTGGCGCAAGCCGGGCGGGAGCAGGGGCTCGATGGCCAGGTCGAAGGGATAGCCAAAAAACGCGTTATAGGTCTCGAACAGGCCGCCGGCGGTGATGGCTGCCTCCCAGTCCTCGCGACCGTACAGCGGGGCGAACATGTGCTGCACGCCGGCGGTGGCGGCGTTGATCGTCGGGTCGATCGGCACCACGCTGCCATCCCCTAAAATCCAGGTCGCCACCGCATTGACCCGCCACCAGTAGTAGCCTCGATTCAGGCTGTTGGCAGCCCAGGCGAGCTGCCGGTACAGCCCCTGCCGCCAGGGCTCGCGCACCCCAATGGGGTAATCGATCTTCCCCTGGCTGAGATCCGTCTTGCTCAGCCACCCCCCCTGGTATTCCAGCACCGCCAGCAGCAGGCGCGGGTTGACCGAGTATTCTCGGGCGACCCGCTCGACAATCTGGGCTGCGGAGAACTCTTTGCCGTCCAGCTCCTCGCGATAGCCGGCGATATAGCCACCCTGGGTCTGGATGAAAGCGGCGATGTCCAGACTGGCGCTGGCTGGACCGTAGACCAGCTCCGAATCCGGGATGATTTTGAAGCCCGGCCCGGCGCCCTGAGGTATGGGCACGGGGATGGTCAGCAATTGACCAATCTCGAGCAAATTCGGGTTGGGGAGCGGGTTGGCAGCGATGAGCTCTTCCAGGCTGACCCCGTAGCGTTGGGCGATGATCCCCAGGGTATCGCCGGGCTGGACCACGTACTCCTCGGGCTCGGTGCGCAGGGCAGGCAGCTTGTGGGGCGAGTCGGGGGTAGGCGTAAGGATGGGCGCCCCGGGCGCTCGCGTGGGCGGCAGGAAGGGGGTGGGAGCGCCAGCGATAGGAGTGGCCAGGGGCACGCTTTGCCCTGCCGGGACCTGCCATGCCGGGACGCCATCCGACTGGATGGCGCGCGTACAGGCGAGCAGCGCCAGGAAGAGGGCGATGGCGACCGGGAGCAGCGCAGCCGGCCTGGGGGCAGCGGGTGGATATTCCATCTTATGTTCGTCGCGAATTCTACCCTTAAAATCTGGTTATGGACAAGGACATGCACGATGCGCTCATCTCAAGACGAGTATAATTGCAACATCCATGCCAATGAGGTGGTCATGAAAACCCCAATCGTGGAGTGCATCCCGAATTTCTCCGCAGCGCGCCGCCCGGAGGTTGTCGCCGCGATCCGGCAAGCCATTGCCGAGGTGCCCGGGGTGCACGTGCTCGATACGCATTCCGACCTGGACCACAACCGCTCGGTGATCACCTTTGCCGGCCCGCCCGAGGCGGTGGGAGAGGCGGCTTTCCGCTCGATCGCCAAAGCAGTCGAGCTGATCAACCTGGAAGAGCACCAGGGCGAGCACCCCCGCATCGGCGCCGCGGACGTGGTGCCATTTGTGCCCATCAGCGGAGTAAGCATGGAAGACTGCGTTGAGCTGGCTCGCCAGGTGGGCAGCCGGGTTGGCAATGAGCTGGGCATCCCGGTGTACCTTTACGAAGCTGCCGCCACTCGGCCGGAGCGGCAGAACCTGGAGGACATCCGCCGGGGCCAGTATGAGGGCTTGAAAACCGAGATCGCCGCCGATGCGGACCGCCAGCCCGATTTTGGTCCCCCCCGCCTCGGCACCGCCGGGGCGACGGTGATCGGCGCCCGGGAGCCGCTGATTGCGTACAATGTGTATCTGACCACCGCCGAGGTGGAGATTGCCCGCAAGATCGCCCGAGCGATCCGCCACTCCTCCGGCGGTTTGCGCTACGTCAAGGCGCTGGGCCTGCTGGTGGACGGACGCGCCCAGGTTTCGATGAACCTGACCAACTTTCGAGCCACGCCCATCGCCCGGGTGGTCGAGCTGATCCGCGGCGAGGCCGCTCGCTACGGGGTGGGCATCCACCACAGTGAGCTGGTCGGTCTGATCCCTGAGGAAGCGCTGGTGGAGGCGGCGGTCTGGTACCTGCAGCTCGACCAGTTTGATGCGGAGCAGATCCTCGAGCGCCGATTGCAGGCGGCGGCGCAGTCCAGCCCGGACTTCCTGGACGCCCTGGCAGCCGATACGCCCACCCCAGGTGGGGGCTCGGCTTCCGCGTACAGCGGGGCAGCCGCGGCGGCGCTGGTCGCCATGGTGGCCCGCCTGACCCTGGGTAGAAAGAAGTACGCGGCCGTCGAAGGGCAAATGTCCGCCCTCCTGGAGCAGGCCGAAACCCTGCGCGCAGAGCTGAACGCTGCGGTGCAGGCAGACGCGCGGGCTTTTCAAGCGCTCATGGCGGCTTACAAGCTGCCCAAAGATACGCCGGACGAGCAGCAGCGGCGCTCCGAGAGGATCGAAGCGGCGACGTTGACCGCCGCCCAGGTGCCCCTGGCGGTCGCAGAGAAATCCGTCCAGGTGCTGGAGCTCGCCAGGCAGGTGGTTGCGCACGGCAATCTGAAGGCCATCAGCGACGGCAGCACTGCCGCGGCTCTGGCCCAGGCGGCTTTAACCGGCGCCGGCTACAACGTGCGCGCCAACCTGGCAGCCCTGCGCGATCGGGGCAAAGCGGAAGCGCTGCTGGTTACCCTGCGCGATTGCGAAAAGCGAGCGGAGGCCCTTCAAGCCGAGACACGCCGCACCCTGGCAGAACGAGGAGGAATATCGTGAACCTGAAATCCAGGCATAACTCAATTAACTTGCTGCTGTTGGGCGCGGCACTGGCGCTGCTCACGCTGAGCTGCAGCGTTTTCACCCAGCTAGCCGAGGGCCCGGCGACGGAAGAGGCGCTCTCATCTACCCCCAGCCCCACACCGCCAGCGACCTCAACCCCACCCCCTGCCCAGCCGGTCGAACCCACCCCGACCGCCGAACCGACGGCCAGCGAAGCCCCCCCGCCGACCCCGGCGCCAGCCCAGCCCACCCCCTGCGCGGAGGAGGTCTGCATTATCTCACCCGGGTCCTGGCTGAGGCGCCCGGTTGCGCCTCCGGGGCGGGATCATATCGATGTATCCTATCGATTCGGCAGCAACGACCGGGGCAAGCGCGAAACCCACCACGGGGTCGAATTCCTTAACTCACAGGGCACGCCGGTCCTTGCGGCGGCGGATGGCGTGGTCGTAATGGCAGGCGACGATCTGGATACGATTTTCGGCCTGTACAAAAATTTCTACGGCAACTTCGTGGTCCTGGAGCACCAGTTGCCCGGCCTCCCGCAGCCGGTCTACACGCTGTACGCGCATCTGTTCCAAATCTTCGTGCGCCGGGGTGAGACGGTCCAGGCGGGGGAGGAAATCGCCGAGGTGGGTTCGACCGGCGCGGCGACTGGCAGCCACCTGCACTTCGAGGTGCGCTACGGCGAGAATAACTACTGGGCAGCCCGCAACCCGGAGCTCTGGCTGGCACCTCTGCCGGACCGCCAGGGCCAAGCGCGCGGCGCGATTGTCGGGCGCATCCTGGATTCGCAAGGCAACATTGTCCTCATACCGGACGTCGTCGTGGAGCGCCTGTCTGGTCCGGGACTGCCTGCCTCGGATACGTTTTACATCACCAGCTATGCCGAGCGAAAATTAACCGGCTTAGAACCCTGGTTCGAAAGCTTTGCCATTGGAGACCTGCCCCCCGGTGAATACCAGATCACCTTTATCCGCCGGGGATTCAAAGAGAAGGTCGTTCAGGTGTCCCCCGGGCAATTGACCGTGGTGACCTTCCGGCTGGACGAATAACCCAGGACCAGGCGTGCGGGGGTTTTAGATGAGAGACTTTTACCGGCTGGCACTCGCAACCTTGATAGCAGCCGGCCTGGTGACAGGCTGCGCCGCCTCCGAAACAGCTTCCATACCTGGGCTCGACCAGGCTGCAGCCAGCCTTCCCACGCCCACCCTGACCCCGTTCCTGCCGCTCCCTCCAACCGGGAGCGCCGCAACCCCCGGCCCAATGGGAGCAACTACGGAGGCCATCCCGACGCCCGGGCAGGCGCCCTCCGCGGGCAAGCTCGCCATCTGGCTGGACCCCACTTTGCCCGCGGGTTTGCGCCAGGCAGTCGCCATACCGCCGGGTTTCGAAGCCAGCAGCAGCCCGGAGAACGCCGCTCTGCACCTGAGGGCAGGCGGGGAGGCGGTGATCAGCTCATGGGTATACGCCCTGGCAGCGCCTTTCCCCACCGTGGTGGATGGCGTACCCGCCGAGGCGCTGCACCTGGCCTGGGCGGGCCAGGCGGAAGGCCCCTTCGCGAGCAGGCCGCTTTTGGTCGACGAGAGCACCGCCTCCGTCTTCAACTCCTGGTGGGGAGCGCCCGCCGAGGGGGCGATCCGGGTGCTGCCCGAGGCTGAGATGCTGGACTACGCCTGGGGGCACCAGCCGGCCTGGGCCTTGCTGCCCTTCGAAAAGCTGGAGCCGCGCTGGAAAGTGCTCGAAGTGGACGGCCTTTCCCCGCTGCGCCAGGATTTCGACCCTGCCGCCTATCCCCTGGCGGTCCCGATTTCGCTGTACGGGGAGGCCAGGCTGGTCGAGCTGGTGAGGACCCTGTACGGGCCAAATTCGGCTGCCCGGCTGGCGCCGCCAAGCAACCGCCAGCCCGAAAAGCTGACCACCCTGGCGCTGACCGGCGTGACCGCCCTGGTCAGGGCGACGGCGCACACCATGGAGCGCCAGGGCGTCCGCTACCCCGGGCGGGAGGTGCGCGACTGGCTGCGCCTCGCCGATATCACCCACATCAGCAACGAGGTCCCCTTCGCCAGGAACTGCCCGTTTCCCAACCCGGTGCAGGAAGACCTGCGCTTTTGCAGCGACCCGAGTTACATCGAATTGCTGGAAGATATCGGCACGGATATTGTAGAATTAACTGGCGATCACTTCCAGGATTGGGGCGCCGAGGCGATGCTGTACACGCTGGAGCTGTACCGCGAGCGCGGCTGGCGCTATTACGGCGGCGGCGAAAATTTGCAGGAAGCCCGCCAGGCGGTCCTTCTGGAGCACAACGGCAATAAGCTGGCTTTCATCGGCTGCAACGGCAAGGGCGGCGGCTTTGCCCGCGCCAGCCCGGGCAGCCCTGGCGCGGCGGCGTGCGATCTCGACTGGCTGCGTGGCGAAATTTCACGCCTGCGCGAGGAGGGCTACCTGCCGGTGGTGACTTTCCAGCACCTGGAGTACTACACCTACCAGGCCATGCCGCTGCAGGTGCGCGATTTCACCCAGGCTGCGCAGGCCGGGGCGATCATCGTCAGCGGGAGCCAGGCTCACCAGCCGCAGGTCTTCGAGTTCGTCGCCGGGGATGTCGACGGCGTCGGGGCTCCCGGAGCCAGCGACGGGGCCCCCGGATCCAGCGACGGGGCCTTCGTCCATTATGGGCTGGGCAACCTGTTTTTCGACCAGTTCGACGTTAGCCAGGCGACTCGCCAGGCGTTCATCGACCGGCACGTGTTCTACGCCGGCAGGCACATCAGCACGGAGCTGCTGACGATTCAATTCGTGGATTACGCCCGGCCGCGGCCGATGACCTCGGCCGAGCGGGCGGAGCTCTTGCAGGTCGTATTCGCTGCCAGCGGATGGTGACCGGAGTCGGGCCCCCCTGGCCGCGGCCGAGCGGGCAGATCTCTTGCAGGTCGTTTTCGCTGCCAGCGGATGGTGACCAGGCGCAGGCTGCCCTGACCGCCGCATGGCAAATTTAACGGCGCTTGCGCTGCATTACCGGGAGAGATAGGCATGGGACTGAAACCTGACCACTGGATACGTAAAATGGCGCTCGAACGCAGCATGATCGTGCCTTTCGAGTCGTCGCAGGTGCGCAACGGCGTGATCTCGTTTGGCGTCTCGTCGTACGGTTACGATATTCGCGTCGCCGACGAGTTCAAGATCTTCACCAATGTGTACTCGGCTGTCGTGGACCCCAAGAATTTCGACCCGAAATCGATGGTGGATTACAAGGGCGAGGTGTGCGTGATCCCTCCGAATTCGTTCGCCCTGGCGCGCACAGTCGAGTACTTCCGCATCCCGCGGGATGTGTTAACAATTTGTCTCGGAAAATCGACCTATGCACGCTGTGGGATCATCGTCAACGTGACGCCCTTCGAGCCAGAGTGGGAAGGTTTCGTGACCCTGGAGATCTCCAACACCACGCCGCTGCCGGCCAAAATCTACGCCAACGAAGGCATCGCCCAGGTGCTCTTCTTCCAGGCGGACGAGGAATGCGAGACTTCCTACGCCGACAAGAAGGGCAAGTACCAGAAGCAGCAGTCGATCGTGCTGCCCAAGCTGTAGAGCAGGCAGGACCGGATGTCATTCTCTCGACGCTCCTCCGCCTTGCGCCCCGAAGGGTCCTACGCCGTGCTAGCCCGCGCCCGGAGATTGGAGGCCCAGGGGCGCCAGGTGATCCACCTGGAGATCGGGCAGCCCGATTTCCAGACCTTCGAGCACATCCGCCAGAGCGGCATGGCAGCCATCGCCGCCGGGCAGACAGGCTACAACCCGCCGGCCGGGCTGCCGGAGCTGCGCGCAGCCATCGCCGCCGACGCCGGGAGGCGCCGAGGCATGGAGATCCGTCCAAGCCAGGTGGTCGTCGGTCCCGGAGCCAAGCCGGCGCTGTTCTTCGCCGCGCTGGCGCTGGTCGAGCCGGGGGACGAGGTGATCTA
>DATEDC010000175.1:0-23487 GCA_035286585.1 Anaerolineales bacterium | reverse complement strand
CCTGGCTGAGCTGCGGCTTTCTCGCCCTTAACTCCGGATGGCGAGATTGAAAAGCGTCGATTCGCTCCATAAAAACGGAATAAAGATCTGCGACCTGGTCATTTGGATATAAAAACTGAAGTTTATCTCTGATCTGTTCTTCAAAATTCACGGATGCACCCTTAGAAGATTATGGGATAACCATTGCTTGTAGAAACTCAGTTTTTCTAAGTTTCACTCTAATCCGAGCATCTCTTCGACCAAGGCGGCGAGGCGCTTTTTTAAAACAGAATATGAGTAATGGCGCCGTCCCAATTCAAAATTATGGTCGACGATCTCTTCCACCAGCCCCGGGTTGAGGAGCATCTGCCTGGTTCGCTGGATGGCATCTTCCGTTATGAAGTCCCCAAGACCGATCACCTCGAACCCCTTGGGCTGGATATCCGTCCGAAAAATCTCGTAAGTGCTGATCACGACCGGTTTACAGTAATAAATCGCCTCCAAAAATGCGTTCCCGAATCCCTCGAGGGTGGAGGGGTATGTCACGATGTCCGCTAGCAGGTAAGCATCTGCCAGTGAATAAATTTTGCGACCATCTGATTTAAGGGCTCGCCGGTAGCCGAACCATTCAGAGGCGAAAATCACCCTGACATCCAGCAGACGGGCGTACTCACGCAGGTGTTTTTCATACTCAACGCCTTCATCTCCGGCGGAATGGGTGATGAGTAAAACGCAGTTCATATCCAGGCGGCGTGTAAGCTCAATTGCCAGCTCGATCCGCTTTCTGGGGACAATGCGGGTAGGCTGGAGGAGAATATATTCGTCGGTTTCGATGTTCAGATTGCGCCTGAAATCATGCACATATTCTTTTTCAAGCTGGGGCTGAGAGGCGTCAAAATCCATCACATTGGGGATCAGTGTCGAGCTCAGGCCGGTTCTCAGGGCAAGCTGGCGGGCAGCATAGGAATTAATCACAACGTGACGTATGGAGGGCAAAATGGGAGGAAAGGCGCCCAACTGGTAATCTGAGGCTGCGCTGACTTTGTAGCGTGGGCGCTCCCAGGCAAAATCATGGTGATGAGCTATGGTTGGTATGTTCGTCTCTGCCACCAGCTCGGTGATTGCCAGTCCAAGGGGCACATTCATCGGTATCGACAGGGCATTCTCAGCAATCAACAGATCAATCTTGTACTGGTCGACAAATTTGTACAGGTGATTCTTCAGGAAAAGCTTGAGGCGCTGGGTTTTTTCAGAAGTTTCAGGCGAGCGGGTGTAATTATCAAACAGGTCATCATGGATAGCTTTGATCTCCGGGTGTTTAAAGTGCGCTTCTTCGACAACATAGCTGGTCTCGGCGGGCCAGTCTGTCTCGCCAGCAAAGTAAAAACAATCGCAGCCCATGCTGCCAAATACGCTCGTCCACTTTTCGACTTCCAGGGAAACACCATCCGTACCCGCCAGGCGAGTAGAGACAAAACCGATTCTTCTTTTTGCTTTGACAGTCATCGTGGTTTGGCGGTGAAAAGACAAACTCACTCGTTCATTGGAGGGCAGGTCAAAAATTCTTCATCACCTCAACGAGCTGGCGTTCTAACAATTCCAGGGAATAATGCTCGCGAGCAATGGCGAAATTGGTCTCAACCATGCGCCTGACCTCCTCAGGATTTTTGAAAAGCTGGCGGGTCAGCTCCACGGAGGCGTCATCTACAAAACCATCCAGCTCGATGAACTTAAACCCCAACGGCTTGATATCCGCGTTGTACACCGGGTAGCGGTTGACCACCGTCAAATTGCGGGTATAAATGGCCTCCAGCAGGGCATTGCCAAAACCTTCGTACAGGCTGGGAAAGGTAACCAGGTCGGCATGCAGATAGGCATCCCACAAGGAATACATTTTGTGCCCGTTGATCTTTGCGCGCTGCGGTTTTATCATGTGATCGAGCAACTGCACCTGGACGCCCATCACGCTGGCCTCGCGCTTCAACCAGTGCCAATAGGATAAACCTTCATCGTCCGAGCGATGGGTGATAAACAGGCGCGGCTCTGGAAGCTGGAGGCGATAGACCAATTCGATGGCCATTTCAATGCCTTTACGGCGGATAACTCGGGTAGGCTGCAAAATAAACAGATCGCCTTCTTTCAAACCGATCGCCTGGCGGAAGTCGGCGTTGTATTCATCGAATTGCGGAGGTGGGGTGGAAAAGTCCAGCACATTGGGAATGACGATCGAATCGATCCCCCGCCGGGCTTTCAAGCGCTGCTGGGCAATCGTGTTGATGGTTACGTGCTGGATGGAGGGCAGCTTGGCGGGAAAGGTGGTATCGAGCAGGTTGAGAACCGTGTTGGTCTGGTAGCGCTGCCTTTCCCAATAAAAGTCGTGGTGGTGGGCGATCGTGTCGATGCAAATTTCGGCAATCAAGCCGGTCAAGGAAACCCCCAGCGGCAGGTTCATCGGGATCGTCAGGGCATTCTGGACGATGATCATATCCAACTTATTCTTGCGGATGAAAGCGCGCAGCGGCGCCCTAATTTCATCCGCCGTCGCATAGATCTCATCGCCGATTTGTTCGGCGTCAATCGATTCGCCGCTCTCAAAAGCCTGGCGGCTTAATTTAAAGATCGATTGGTGAGCAAAGTGCAGTGTTGGAATCAGAGTGCCTCCGCTGGCATAGCCGCCGAGCTCCCCCGCGCAATAATACAGCTCATGACCCAGGCGCTGAAGCACCTGCGCCCACTTTTCCACCTCTAGCGAAACCCCATCTGTACCGTTCAGGCGTGTGGCAATGAAACCGATGCGCATACTGATATTTCCTTAAAATGATTGTGTATTCTTCGTCTCCTCTCCTTAATTATAACGTTAAGGTCTTATTGCCTGTTTCAAGGCAAGCATTATTGTCAGGTGCTTCCGCCTGGCGCAGGCTCAAGTCTGCAGGTAGCGCTGGAAGAGCGCCACCGCCCGATTCACACCGGCTTCGAGGCGGATGCGCTCCCCCAGCGCCTGCGCCCGCAGGCGCATATCCGGGTTCTTGACGGCAGCGCAGATGTAATCCGCCAGGCGCCCGGCGTTCAGCTCGCGCCGGTAGAGGACGCCGGGGCTGACACCCAGACGAGTGACGACCTGCCCCCAAAAGAACTGGTCACCGAAAAACGGCAGCACGATCGAGGGCACTCCAGCCCGCAGGGCAGAAGCCGTGGTGCCCGCTCCCCCGTGGTGGACGGCAGCCGCCATGCGCGGGAACAGCCAGTCGTGCGGCGACGATTCAAGCGGAAATACGGTATCCGGCAAATCCGCAGGCTTCAACCCGCCCCAGCCGGTGAGCATTACGGCGCGCTGCCCACTGCGCACCAAGGCTTCCAGCACGATCCCGGCCAGGCGCTCGGGGTCGCGATCTGCCATGCTGCCAAAACCCACATAGACAGGCGGCTCTCCAGCAGCCAGAAAATCTGCCAGAGCCGCTGGCGGGGTCCACTCGGCCTCGGGCAGGAACCAATAGCCCACCACGTGGATCCACTCTCCCCAGAGGCGCGGCCTGGGCAGCACCGCTGGACTGTAGCCATAGGCCACCGGCAGCCTGCGCCGCTCCAAATCTTGGAAAACGATCGCCCCCAGCCTGGGCAAGGGGGGCAGCCCCAGCAGCTCGCGGCGCGCCAGGTTAAGGCCGGGGCGCATCGCCTGCCAGAACATCTGGCCTCCAAGGACGTGGGTCAGGTAATTGTAGATAACATGTCCTCGCAGTGGGAGCGGAAAGATCGCGCTGGGGAAAGCGCTGGTCGGATGGATGGGCTGCAAGTAAGCCTGAAGCATCGGCACGCCCAACTTTTGGGCGATGCTGTGACCCGGGTAGAAACCCAGCCCGGAGACCAGGATCGCGTCTGCGTCCTGGCAGGCTGCCCAGGCGTCCTGAAAAGCCTGATGCATCACCGGCCCCATCAGGCGCTGAAAGCCGGCGATGAAGCCGAACGGGTTACGCCCCGAAGCCAGCCAATCCCTGCCTTCGGGGGCCTGGACGACCGCCCGTGGATCGCCCTCCAGTGGGGCGAAATCCAGCTCGTGCTGGCGGATGAAGCCCTCAAAAATCTTATGCGTGGCAAACCGCACCTGGAATCCGGCGTGCAACAAGCCAGCTCCCAGGGCAACATAGGGCTGTACGTCGCCCCGCGACCCAGCGGTCAGAATCGTGATCCTCACCCTAACCTCGAGTTTCAGTCAGATGCAATCAGCGCATCCTTGTCGGCGCGGGAGAAATAGCGGCGGAAGGCAGCCGTCTCGGCCAGCATGGCTTGCAGTTGAGCGGCTACCTGGCTGTGCACATCCTGAAGCTCGCCCGCCCCGGCTTGCAGGTACAGCTCACTCCCACTCTGGTGGACCACCCGCACGTGCCCCCTGGCTTCCAGCCAGGCCAAACCGACCAACACCAGCGCTTCGCTCTGGGCGGTAGCTGCCGCCAGGGCAGATAGCTGCGCCACCCCTCCCCGGTAACGCAGGGCATATTTTACCAAACCCGCCAGGCGCGTTAAAAATGGCTCCGCCTGGTCCATGCCCGGATCGTTATTGAATAGATATACAGTTTGCGGCGTGACCGTGCGCAGCGCCCCACCCAGCTCGGCGTAGCAGGGCGGGATGGTCCAGATCACAAGGTTGGCTGCCGGCCTCAGCTCAGAGCGACTCCGCACCCTGAGCTTCTCCCATCCCGGACCCTCTCCCCAAACCAACAGCTCTTCTTCCGCTTGCAAGCGCTGTAGAACTGCCAGCGGGTAGGCACCCTGGCGGTAGTCGACAATCCGGAGCGGGGGGCGCTCCGGGACCAGCTCCACGCTGATGGGTCGCTCGGGACGCGCGTCCACCCATAGCACCTGCAAGTCGCGCTGGCCGCGGAAGGTGCCGAGACGGACCGTATAGGCAAGGTCGAAGCGCCCCTCGGGGAGCGGCTCCAAACCCAGCCATTCGGCTCCCTGCCACCAGATCACCCGCTGGGAGTGACCGGCGTCGTCCTCTACGGTGAGCAGCAGGTGCTCGCCGCCGCGACCGATCGTCGCATGGCTGACCAGGCGCAGCCCCGCGCTGGCCAGCACCAGCGGCGGGTTTCCGGGACCGAACGGCGCCAGGCGCTCCAGGTCTGCCACCAGGTCCAGGTTCAACTCCGACAAGGGCAGGTAGCCATCCATTGTCAAACGCGCTTCGACAGGCATTTCAGCCTGCTGCTCCCGGACGGCGGCGGACACCCCGCGGCGAAATTCGGGGATGCGCTGCGGGTCAATCGCTAAACCAGCCGCCAGCGGATGCCCGCCAAATCCCCCCAGAAGTACGCTTTGAGAGGCGATGGCGGCGGTGATATCGACCCCCGCAACTGATCGCGCCGAGCCGCGCGCCATCTCACCGGGCGGGGCAGAAAGCAATACAACCGGCTTGCCGAAGCGCTCCACCAGGCGGCTGGCGACGATGCCGATCACACCCGCCGGCCAGGAAGGATGAGCCAGCACCAGGGCAGCCTCTTCCAACAGCTCCGGCTTTTGTTCCACCTGCGCCAGGGCGGCGCGGTAAACCTGCTCGGTGAGCATTCTGCGCCTGGCGTTCAAGCCTTCGAGCTGCAAAGCCATGATACGGGCGCGGCCCTGGTCGCTGGTGAGCAAAAATTCCACCACCGGGTTGGCATCCGCCAGACGCCCCAGGGCGTTCAGGCGGGGGGCCAGGATGTAGCCTATATGCTCCTCGGTCAGCCAGGCGGGCTCCAGTTCAGCGAACTCCAGCATCACCTTCAACCCCAGGCGCTCCGGATGGCGCAGCCTCTCCAGGCCGTGCTGCAGCAAATAGCGCGTCTCGCCACGCAGGTAAGCCAGGTCGGCGACGATTCCCAGGGCAACCAGGTCCAGGTGGCGTTCACAGTCCGCTTGCCTGCCGAGCGGCAAGTACAGCGCCTGGGCCAGCTTGTAAGCCACGCCCACGCCGGGCAGGCTGCTCAACGGGTGGCCTTGCGGCAGCAGCCTGGGATTGACCACCGCTAAAGCGGGCGGAAGCTCCGGCGGCAGGCTGTGATGGTCGGTGACGATCACGTCCACGCCGCGCTGCCGGGCGTAGGCTACGGCTTCGTGGGCGGCGATGCCGGTATCGCAGGTCAGCAAGAGCCGGGCGCCCTGCTCGATCACCTGTTCGAGCACATGCAGGTTGACGCCATGCGATTCGCTGGCCCGCAGCGGTATGTGGTAGCTCACCCGGGCGCCAAGATCGCCCAAAGCCGAGACCAGCAGCGTCGTGGCTGTCTGCCCGTCCACGTCGAAGTCGCCCCACACGCAGACCGGCTCTCCCTGGCGGATGGCCTGCCCCAGCCTGTCCACCGCGGCGTCGAGGCCGGGCAGCTCGAACGGATCGCTTGGGGTGTAAGCCTGAGGGTCTAAAAAAACCCTGGCAGAGGCGGCGTTGAGGAAACCGCGCCGCGCCAGAGTCTGGGCCACCAGGGGATGACCGCCCACTGCTCCCGCCAATTCCGGCGGCACATCCACCTCCTCCGGCTCGACCCAGGCTTTCATGGCTCTAAAACTCAATCTCGGCGATCTGCTCGAAATCCAAAGCCAGCTCCAGCCCCTCGCCGGCTTCCAGGTCGGCTTCGAAAGCATCCAGGCTGCCAGCCTGCACACCACGGTCGCACAGTGAACGATAAACACAATATACGCAGCGCCGCTCGTCGCTGGTCAGCGGGAACTCCCCCTCCCCGAGCGCCTGGATGGTGGCGAGCAGCGCGGATAGATCGGCTTCATCTTTCCTGTACTGCTCGTCGCTGTAGGTAAACTGCTCCGGCTGCGTGGGGAAGCTCGCATACCAATAGGTCATCTGCACCTCCTCGGGGAGGAAGGGTTTACCGCCGTTCAAATGGGCGCCAGCTCGCACCAGCAGATAGGGGTAAACCCGGGTCTGCAAACGTTCAACCTGCCACTCTCGCCGCGGCCTGCGCTGCGAGGTCTTCCAATCATAGATGCGCGCTTTACCTTGAGCGTCAACTGCCACCAGGTCGTACTTGCCCACCAGCCGGTGGCTGCCCAGCGGGGAAGAGAGGGTGATCTCGGGATAGCGGGCCAGACCGTCCAGCGCAGGGGCAAATGACAGGAAAGATTCCCACCAGGCTGCCAGATTTTCGTCCTGGAGCATGGCAGTGAGCTTCTCCGCCGGGACGCCCAACAGGTATTGGTGAACCAGCAGGTGGAAGCGCTCGCCCTGCTGCATGAGGCGCTCGCTCTCCAGGGCGGGCTGGCTCTCCAGGGCAGGCCAGGCTAACTGGCGAAGGTAGCGCAGCTCGAAGCGGCGCCGGCAGTCGACAAAGTCCTGCAGGCTGCCCTGGCTGAATTGGAAGTTCTCCGGCAACATGGCTGAAAGCCTCCTGATATTTAAGTCTCGGGGTTAAGTCCCCTGGCAGCCAGGTCATCCTGCAAGTGAGCGTGCAGGGCGACGAACGGCACAGCCGGCTGCATGTCGCCAAAGCGACCGGTGTTCCAGGTGATGACCAGCTCACGCTTCGCTCGAGTGATGCCCACATAGAGCAGGCGCAGACGCTCGCGCACGTAGTCCAGGCGCGCCCGGGCGCTGGCTTCACCTTCCGCGTACCAGTCGTATTCGCCGCTGCCCAACAAGGCGTCGAGCTGGGCCAGCGCCTCGGCTTCCAGGTTGAGATGGTCGCGCAGGTACCATTTTTCGGCAATGTACTGGTCATTAGACAGACCAGAGGGGAAGTCGTAATTGTTCACCGACATTAAATACACCCGGTCCCACTCCAGGCCCTTGGCTTTGTGCATGGTAGCCACCACCACCCGGCCTTTGTAGGCGTCCGGGTTGAAACCGGTGTCCTCCTCGCTGAAACCCAGGAAGCGGCGCTCATTGCGGGCGATGACGGCCAGTTCCCCGGTCAGCTCAGGCAGGCGCCATTCCGGGTGAGCTTCTCCCGCCCGGCGCACGAGCACAGCCAGCTTGTGGGCCAGAGCCAGCTCGCCGGGTTGGTCGAACAGGTCCTGGGCCAGGCCGAGCAGCACCTGGTCCACGGGCAGCAATACGGCCTCCTGCCAGCGGCGGACAAGCTCGCGGAAACGACCCAACTCCTCCAGCAGGAACGGCTCTTCGCCTGCCGATTCCAACTCCTGCAGCCAATCCTGACCGGGGCGAGGCCAGAGGAAATCCTCCACCCGCCCGCTCTTGCGCAACAGCTCGGCAGACCGCTTGCGGCGCTGCTGTTCGGATGGGTCGGAGCTAGCCTCCCGCTGCCAGACTCGGTAAACGGTCGCCAGCTTGGTCGGCGAGCCGGGGTCGGAGAGATAGCGCAGCAGGTTGCCCAGTGCTCCCGCCGTTTGGCGGGTAGCGCTGGTGCTCCTCAACAGGCTGTCGACCACATCGATGCCCCGGCGGCGCAGCTCTTCCACCATCTCGATGCCGCGTTCGTTGCGCGGCGCCAGCACAGCGACGGTGTACTCGCGGTGGTCGGGCAGCCAGCGTTCCAAAGAATCAGCCACGGCGAGGATCTCCTCCGCCGGGGATAACTTCGACAGGACCAGTTGCACCTGGGTGGGATCATCCGGCGGGTTGGGCTGCGGGTCGCCCGGTGGAGAAGGCTCGATAAGGGGAGGCGCCTGGAGCGCATCGCGGACCTCCGGGACGGGGTGCTCTGCTTGGGCCCAGGCGACCAGGCGATTCGCCAGCTCGATGATGCTCAGGGTGGAGCGACCCGAGTTCGGCAGCTCGCGTTTGAGCACAGACGGAGAGGCGATAAACTCGCGCAGATACCTGGGGTCAGCGGTGGTGAAGGTCTCGAAGATGGCCTGGTTGGGGTCGCCAACGCGCACCCAGTTGCCATCCCGGCCTGCCAGCATCCCCAGGATCTCCTCCTGCAAGCGGCTGCTGTCTTGAGCCTCGTCTTCGAGGATATAAGGCCAGCGGTGGCGCAGGCGAACCAGCAGGGTTTCGTCCTGCTGAAGCACCTCGAGCGCCAGGCGGATCAAATCATCGAAGTCCACCGCGCCGCGGTAGAGCAGGGCGCGCTGGTACTCATTGAAGATCTCCCAACCCATCTCAGCCAGGGGAAGCGGCAGCGGAAGGCGGTCCAGGCGCAAGCGCAGGCGCTCGGGAGTCAGGCGCAGGTCCTTGGCATAGCGGATGAAACTCGAAGCCACCTCGCTCACCAGCCCAGGCAGATTCTCGCGGACGACCCTATCGCGGCGGCTCTCATCCAGATCGCGATCCAGGTAACCATCCAACCCGTCGGGGTGGCTGCTCAGCCAGACCCGGGCAGCCTGGTCGCGAATGTTGTCCGCCTCGCGCTCGTCCACGATCTGGAAATTGTCCGCCAGGCCCGCCAGGTCGGGGCGCTCACGGACGATATCGTGCGCCAGGCCGTGCAGCGTGCGCACCCGGTAACCCAGGTGAGGAAGCAGCCCAAGCTGGCGCACGAAGCCGCTGACCCGCTGGTAAAAGTTATCCACCGCCGAGTTGACCAGGGTGACCACCAACACTTCCTGGTCGTCCGCCAGCACGCCGCTGGCAATGATCTCAGCAGCCAGGCGCGAGAGGGTCCAGGTCTTGCCACTACCAGGGACGGCTGAGACGCCCATCCTGCCGCCAGCATAGGCCAGCACCTCATGCTGCTTGGGTCGGGGGATAAAAGCAGTCAGTTCGCTCATGGCAAGATCAACAATATGCTCCAGGCACCCGCAGGAAATAAGCCTTTGCGTTCACCCGGTTTCCACCTGGAAGCGGCGCAGCAAGCGCTGAAAAGCCAGCAAGAGGGCGCTGCGCTGTTCATATCCCTGCTCGCCCAGCTCGCTCAAGCCCAGGAAGACGCCCTGCCGGCAGCGGCGAACCAACCCCAGCGCCAGGCGGTAGAGCGACCCCTGAGAGGCTTCGAACTCGTCAGCGTCCGTCCAGGTTCTCCCCGCGGGCCAATTCCGGCTGAGCACGTACGGGTGAGTCAGGGGCTGGTACAGGCGCTCGGACCAGCCGCGGCTGCCCACATCCAGCCAGAACTGGTAATCCACCGGGCGGTTGCTGAGCAGAAATGTATACGCCGGGGCGAGAAGCACAGCCTGGTCGGGCCCTGCCCTGAGGGCTTCCGCTGAGACGACAGACGAAGCGCTCGGCCTGAAGGGCTGCACCTGCCAGCTGCGGATATACTGGGCGGCGATCACACCATCCTGGACCATGAGCATATATTCTTTGCCCAGCGGCACTCCGGCCTGGCCCAGCATCTCGCTCGCCACCCAGCGGAACTTCTGCACCGACTCGATCAGGTTGGCGGTCACCTCGCCGGCGGCAAAGTCTTCGTGAAAGCCGTAGCCAGGCTGCGAAAGCAGCTCGCCGAACAGGCGCGCCAGGAAGTGATCGAACTCGGCTTCCATCCCCTGGGCATACTCCGCCAGCCACAGGCGCAGGCGCTCATACAGCTCCCCCAGGCGGTAGGTGATGCGCTCCTGGACCTCTGGGCGAATCTGGTCGAAGGAGGACAGGCCAAACTCTCCCTTCCCTGGATGAAAGACGATCTCCGCCAGAAGCTGGGCGCGCACCAGGTCCATGCCCGCCAACACCTGCATCAGGGCGTAAGCCACATCGTAGCGGGTTGGCTGCAGCTCCCAGGTCGGGTGAGCCAACTGCGCCAGGGTCAGCAGGCTGCGAGTGACCGGTTCATCACGCAGCGAGCGGGAGGGGCGGTGAGAGCGAGAGGCTATGCCGTATGCCTCCAGGCGGTTGGTCAGGGCAAAACGCAAGGCGTCGGATAGATAAGGCGCAAGCACGACGATCTCGCCGGGGAAGGCACCACGCTCGGAGACCAGCCAATGGATGCGCCCAGCGACCCAATCCAGCATCTGGGGGAAAAAGCGGTGGTATTCGTATTCAAGCGCTATCAGGGGGTTCTCCGGGGCGGCGAAATCCTGCTCTGCGGAATCTCCTCCCACCCGCAGCGCCCATGCCAGGCCGCTCTCCAAGGACCGCACCGGCGGTGAGGTCACCAGCGACTCGGCAAAGACGATCGCATCCGGGCAAAGCGCTTTGAGCTTATATCCACTTGCCGGGTCAGCGCCCAGGAAGCGCCGGTAGCCAGCCCCCTGATCGTAAACCAGCAGGGCTGATTCGGTCTCCGGCAGCCATTCGGCAAGCAGGTCGTGCGCCAGGGGCGTGTCCTCTTCGAGGTTATCCACCAGCAGGTGGCGGTAAGTCTCCAGCAAATACCCCCGGCAGAGCGGCTCGGTCCACAGGCGGCGCCAGAACAGCTCGAGCTGCAATGAGAAATCCAGCAAGTTGTGCTCCAGGCAGTGCTGGCGGAACAGGCTGGCGCAGGCCTGGGCGTCCTCGTAGATGCGCACCTGGGCAGGGTCGCCCACCCAGGCGGCTTTGAGACGAGCACCGATCTCTGTGTGAGGGAAGCCGACCACGGCGGCCTTGTTGAGACTATCGATAACCTGGCTGTACAGGCGGTTGCGGTCGATGACCAGGCTGTCGAAGTAGCCCTGCTGAAGCAGCGGTCGCACCAGGTGGGTGATGATATATTGGGCAGTCTCCAGGGTGAGGAAGGTGGGAGGCCGCTCGAGGTGGGCGAAGCCGGCTCCCTCCGCCGCCAGGGGCCAGAACAGCTCCACCATGCGCCGGGCCAAGCCGCCCACGGTGAGCACGGCGACGCTGCCGCCGGCTATAACGCCGGGAGTGCGCAGGGCACGATAATACGGCTCCGCCAGGGTGCGCTGCGGGACGAGCAGCAGGATCGACCCGCCGGGCACGCCCTGGGTCATCATGCCCAGCAGGCGTTCCACGGCAGCCGTGGTCTTGCCGCAGCCAGCCGGCCCTTCCAGGAAGATGCGGGCGTTGAGCGGGCGCTGGATCAGGTCGAGCTGAGCAGGCGTCAGGGTGAGAGACATGCCAGGATTCTAACCGATAACGCCATCCAGCCTACCACCCAATCTCCACCAGCTCCGCCGGGTGGTCAGAAGCCGGGCTGAGCAGGTAGCGAGCGTCCAGGACCTGCGTGCCTGGCGAGACAAATATGTAGTCGATGCGCTGGTCCGGGTCCACGCCCCGATCGTCCAGGCCGGACGGCCACCTGAGCAGCCAGGCGTCGTCCAGCAGGTCGGTAGTGATGCGGTACTGGTCCGTGTCGGGACGGAAGTTGAAATCTCCCATCAAGATCACGTTCTCCAGGCCAGCGACTTCGCCCAAAATGGCTTGCTGCTGCACGATGGGACCGCCGTTCCCCAGGTGGGTCACCAAGACGTTGAAGGTGTTGCCCTCCACGTTGATCTGGGCCCAGATAGCGGCGGTTTGTTCGCCCTCGCTGTACATGTAAAACGTGTGCGGGTTTTGGATCGGGTAGCGGGAGAGCAGGGCAATGCCAAAGGTGCCGGGCACGGTCTTGGGACCGTAGTAGGAATGCATGTCCAATCGGTCGGCAAAGTAGCGCACCAGGTCGGAGTTGCCCCCGGCGATGCGGTTGGTATCGGATTCCTGCAAGCCAACCAGGTCGGGCGTCTGTGCCACGATCAGCTCGAGCTGCCCGTCGAAATTCTTGAGTCCAAACTCAGAATAGCCTTGCTGGACATTGTAGGTCAGCACGCGCAGGCTGGCAGCGCCGAGCGGCGGA
Source organism: Anaerolineales bacterium (assembly GCA_035286585.1). Lineage (GTDB taxonomy): Bacteria > Chloroflexota > Anaerolineae > Anaerolineales > UBA4823 > DSOS01. Next base: position 10,909 of record DATEDC010000175.1, on the reverse strand, counting down.
GGAGCAGGCCGAGCGGCGGTCAGCCAGGCAGCCAGGAAAGCGCCCAGCCCGAGCAGGACCGGGCCAGCCGCCAAAGCCGGCGCCGCCCCGGGTGCAGAGGCGGCCTCCCTGCGCGCCAGGGGAAGCGGCAGGAGCAGAGCCAGCCCCAGGACCAGGTGCACCTGCCAGAACTTATCCCTGAAAAAAGGGCCAACCAGGGGGATGTAAGCGTAGACGGTGGTAAAAACGTGGGCGAAGATCATCACCAGCAGGAAGAGCGCCGCCAGGCAGAAAGCGCCCCCCAGAGCCCTGGGGGAAGGCTGTAGGGCGACAACCTCCTGGGCATACAGGCCGAGATCCAGCAGCAATAAGGGGAAGAGCAGCAGGAGCAAGACAAGGGAGAGGTATGGCCGCCAGCCCACGGCTGGCTCGTAGAACGGGTAATCGCTGGGGGCGGATGGGAAGGCGATCTGGTGCGGCAAGATGGTCAGCACGAGAGCGAGCACGAACAGGCTGCTCCAGGAGAACAGCGAACCAGGTGAGAGGCGCAACCTGGTGAACGACCTCCCCAGGAATTGAACCGCAAAGAAGCCAAGAGCCAGGGCAGCCAGCCCGACGACAAGCAGGTAGCTCGCCCCGGTCCAACGGGAGATCACATTCAGGCTGGTAAAGGCAAAATACAGCAGGGTGAGGGCAGCCATCAATCCCAGGCTGAGCCCGGCCAGCCGGCCGAATCCGGCGGAGGGTTTTACAGCCGCGCTGCTCACTCCACTCTTTCGCTTCAGCTCGATGGGCAGCAGCAGACCGCCGATCAGGGCCAGCGCCCAACCGAGCGCTTGAAAATCACCCAGCGTGGAGAGCTCGGACCCCGAGCCGAGGGCACGGAGCAAGATCGAAGCCCCCACAGACAGCGCCAGCCCGCCGCCGAGGGCAGGGAGGCTGGCGCTCCTGGGGAGGCGCCCCCAGCGCCACAATAACCCCGGCAGCAGGATAAGAACAGCGCTCACCCCGGCCCCAGAAACCAGCATGCGGCCGCGGGTGTCCAATAATGTTTCTGCAGCCCGGCTCAGGAAAAACAGCTCGCCAGACAGCAGCAGCAGCCAATCGGGAAATTTGCGGGGCATGAAGAGCAGGGCAAGCGGGGAGAACAGGAACAGCACGGCGAGGATCTCGGGCGGGATGCTGGCGCCCAACAGCCCGAAAGCGTAGATGGCCTCGACAAAATCGGCGATGAGCTGGAAGAAGAATAGAAACAGGATGGCGTAGAGAAGCACCTCTGGCAGGCGGGGGTGCCCCGGAGCAGGCATTCGATTCATCGCAGTCCCCTATCCTAAAGTTTATAGCCGATCTTGCGCAAGAAATTCTTGCGCCAGGCGATATCCTCCTCGCCCTCCACGCCCAGCGGAGAAAAGCCATCCACCACGCCCAGGATGCCGCGACCTTGCCCGGTCTCAGCCAGGATCACCTCGGTGGGGTTCGCCGTGGCGCAGAAAATCCGGCACACCTCCGGCACCAGCTTGACTGCGTTGAGCACATTGATCGGAAAATAGCCCTCGCCCAGGAACAAAATAAAGCTGTGCCCGGCCCCAATCGCCTGGGCGTTCTTTACCGCCAGCGCCTGCATGTCGGGGTCGGTGCCGGTAGAGCGCACCAGGCATTTTCCCGAAGCTTCGCAAAACGCCAGGCCGAACTTGATCCCCGGCACAGCGTTGACCAGGGCTTCGTGCACGTCCTCGACCGTCTTGATGAAGTGGGTTTGCCCGAGGACAAAGTTGATATTCTCCGGCTTCTCGATCTTGACGATGGTAATATGCATGGCATCCTCCATGATTTTTAGCTCTAGGCGCGGAACAAATCATAGTCTAACTTAAAATGAGAAAAGCGGGTGAAAAACATCTACCCGCTGGAGAGATGGCGATAGCCTGGCTGACTTTGAGTTTAATTCGGCTGCGGAGCTGGCGCCAGGCGAGCTAACACGGCGTGGTGGTCGGAGTGTGGGCGCGCTTCGGCCTGCAGGTGAACGGCGTCCAGCACCTGCCAGGGCTGCCTGCCGGGGTCGATAAAGATGTAATCCAGGCGAGCTCGGCGCAGCGAGCCACCCCAAGGCCAGCGCAGCTCGTGGGTCGTGGCCTCGCCGTCGGGCCTGACCTGACGGTAGGCATCCACCCAGCGCGAGCGGGCCTGGCGGATGCGCGGGCTGTTTTCGTGGGCATTAAAATCTCCGCCAATCAAAGCTGGCAGGCCGTAGCTCGAGCGGGCAATCCAATCCCGCAGGTCGCTCAGCTGGAGAGCATTCTGGCGAGGCGACAGGCCCAGGTGGACGGAGAAAGCCATCACTTCCCCGCAGGGCGTATCCACCTGCGCGCCCAGGGCCATCCGCCGGACGAATGGATTAGCGCGGCTGCCCAACTGGCGCACGCGGGGCTGCTTGAGAGGAAAGCGGCTGAACACCGCCAACCCCTCTTCGAAACCGATGCCCGTTTCGTGCCCATTAGCCCGCGTGTAAATGTAGCCCATCTCCAGGCGCTCGGAGAGCCACTCATCCACGCGCAGGTGCGCGCTGCGAGAGACCTCTTGAACCAGGAGGATATCGGCAGCCTGGGCATGGACCAGGCGGGCAAAGCCTTCCAGCCGCTCCGCAGACCAGCGGCGGCGCGGCCAATCGTGCCACAGGTTGGCGCTCAGCACGGTCAAGCTCCCACATTCCGGGGCGGGTCTCTTCTCTGCCAGACTGCGCCCGGCCAAGCTTGCCGGGCTTTTGGCTACCGCGGCCACTCGCAGGGCAGCCGGGCGCAAATAACGCAATCCCGGCAATCCCATCAACTTGCGCCCGAAGGGCTTTAGCCGCTCAAACAAATAAGCCGCACCCTGGGGTGAGACGCCCTCGCGCAGGTACGGCTCGATATGTACTTCCTGGGATAAATTCAAACTTTACTCCATAACGTGGGAATTTCCCCATTATGGAGCAATTTTACCTGATGCGCGAGGCGCCAGGCAAAGTCTAACAAAACTCTTATCTCGAAAACCCTATTCCTGGCCCACTTCGGATTTTCCCTGGGCTACATCGCGCATCCCAGCCAGGAAACGAGGTATGACCATCTGGGGGAAACGGGGCCAGGTAATGGCGATCGCGGCGACGATCCAGATCACCATCCCCATCCCGGCGTTGAATTGATCGCGCAAGGCGATCCAGATGAACCAGCCGTAGATCGGCGCCTGGAAAAGCATGCCCAGGGAGGGCATCAAGCCCCAGCGCCAGAAAACCAGCAGCCAGAAGATCAGGAAAATGCCAGCCTGCCACAAACCCCAGTAGCCGGACCCAAGCATGTAAACGAACAGGCCGACCGAGACCAGCATGTCTACTTCAAGATCGTGGTCTCCAATCCAGGTGTTGTACTGCACCCTGCTGCGGCGGGCTATGACGCCATCGAGGATGTCTCCACTCCAGTTCAGCACCATGATCCAGGCTGCCAGCGCCAGCCCGGATTCGCGGTGAATAAAGCCAAGCCAGGCCAAAACGAAGCTGAGCATCACCCTGCTGGTTGTTATCAGGTCAGCAACTTGCTTGGCGACTAACACGGCGACCTCGTTTCGAACGCTGGCCCCGACTCGCTCACTCACGCTGAAAATGCCTGGGCGGAGTCGCGCTCGCAAAGCCGCTCCACCCAGGTATACATCGGTGACCAGAGGTGCAATGAGCGACAGGGTGCGTGCTTCTACCTGTAATATAGCAAATTTACAGCCAGATTACAAGCCTGTTGAGATTCACTAAAATTGGTTACGCTCTGCGGCGCAGAACGTCCCGCAGGTTCTTCTAATTCAAGCCTGTGTGATCATAAACCTGCGTGGCGTGCCTCAGGGCGTCACGACGAGCTTGCCAACCATGCCAGCTTCGTAATGGACGCCTTCCTGTTCGAAGCAGCCCATCTCCCACTCGCCGACCATGTCGTCCGTCACGGTGAATGTCATAGTAGCTTTATCCCCGCTCTTCTCCAGCAAGACCATAAAGCCGGCATGGCCTTCTTCTTCCTCTCCGTGAGCCTCGCCTTCCATCATCATGACTTCGGGCTCGACGCCAGCGCTGGCGAACATATCCACCTGATATCCATTCGGGCGGTTCTCCATCATCATTACCTGGCGCCCGAACATTAATTCATGGGGTAGCTGGCCCATATTGACCAATTCGAGGGTTACTTCTTGCCCCACTTTGACTTCAATGGTATCCGGCTCGAAGGCATATTCGCTCATCTCGATAGTGAAACTGACCGGCTCGGGCGGCTTGCGGCTGCAAGCCACAAAAAATAGCCCGAAGGCTATCAGCAGGGGGAAAAATATACGCCGCTTCATTTTCATTTCCTTTCAATGACCAGATTGAAAATACGCATAATGTATACCACAAAACGCCAACCGAGCGCTTTTTTTTAGATTAACAAATGTTTAGTATTTCACAGCTTGAGCCTGACGAGGTTAAAATAGCCGGACATTCTATATTATCATTAGGGAAATAGTACCTCCAGGAGCAAACGATGAAATCCAAGCGTCAAACGATGCGCGAAAAACGCCAGCGCCAGCAGCAGATCAGGCGCATGATCTGGGCCGGCGCTGGCGCGTTGCTGGTCGCCCTGCTGGGTTACGCCGTCTGGGCTGCCACCCGCCCTGCGGTCGGTGAAGAAATTGCCGAGATGGCAGATACCAGTCACGTCCCAGATGGAACTGACCCTGGCCCATTCAACAGCGATCCGCCCACCTCCGGGCGCCACTATGCCAATACGTATAATGCTGGATTCTATGAGGAGACTGACCCCGAAGCGCAGGCGCAATACCCGGAGGGCTACCTGGTGCACAACCTGGAACACGGTTACGTGATTCTCTGGTACAACTGCGATCTGCTCGACGCAGCCGGCTGCGCCAATTTAAAAAGCCAGATCAAGACCGTATTGGACCAGGAGAACAACCTGAAGGTAATCGCCTTCCCGCGCAAATCCATCACCGCGCCGGTGGTGCTGACCTCCTGGGGGCGCATGATGAGCTTCGAGCGCTTTGACCCGGGATCGGCGCGAGATTTCGTCAAAAATAACCGCAACAAAGCCCCCGAACCCACCGCGCCCTAGCTTTTCTCAGCTTACACTCATTCAACTCCAGCCGCGGTGCAGGCGAGTTATAGTAAAATCTCTAGCAAAGCAGAGGATGAGCCTAGATATGAGAAGATTTATACTGTTATTCATCTTATTAGCGGCCTTGCTGGCTGCCTGCAGCGGTTCACAAGACACCCAGTCCGACGGGAAGCCCGGAAAGCCCATCGCCGTGAGCGGCGGCGAGTACCAGGACGTCTCGTCCGTTGAGCTGAAGACCATGCTGGAAAGTAAAGATTTCGTCTTTGTCAACGTGCACATCCCATTCGAGGGAGATATCCCCAACACCGACCTCTCCATCCCCTATGACGAGATCAGCCAGCACCTGGATCTGCTGCCCGCCGATAAAGACGCCAAGATCGTGCTGTACTGCCGCAGCGACCGGATGAGCATGATCGCCGCCGAAGAATTGGTGCGCCAGGGGTACACCAACATCTTCAACCTGGACGGGGGGTTCCTCGATTGGGAACAGCAAGGATTTCCGATCGAAGGCAGATAAGATAAATGGAAAATGATCCTGAAGAACTAGAACCGGCGACGCCCGAAAAAGCAGAGCCGAAGCCAGCCCTGGTGATCAACATCCACACCTGGGCTACGCCTGTTGTGGGGGTGGTCATGTTGCTGGTAGGCCTGGCAGGAGGGTATTTCGGGCGACCCCTGATATCCGGCGGCGAACAGGCCGAGGCGGTTACGACGAGGTCCACCGCCCCTGGCGCCCAGGAGGACCCGGTCGCAGCCACCACCAGCCCGGAAGAGCAGGCCAGCCGCCAGGAGATGATGGATTTTGTCGTCTCCCAAACCCGCCATTTCCAGGGCGACCCCGAAGCCACGGTGACGATGGTTGAATTCGGCGACTTCCAGTGACCATTCTGCGGCAGATTTGCCACTGGCGCGGGTCGCCAGATCAAAGAAAAATACGTCGATACCGGTAAAGTGCGCTTTGGGTACTGGCACTTCGCCTTCTTAGGCTCAGAATCGTTCTGGGCGGCGGAAGCCAGCGAATGCGCCGCCGAGCAAGACGCTTTCTGGGGATACCACGACCTGATCTTCGAACGGCAGGCAGGTGAAAACCAGGGCGCTTTTAATAAAGAAAATCTAAAGCAGTTTGCAGTTGAGCTGGGTCTGGACACCCAGGCATTTAACGATTGCCTGGATAGCGGAAAGTTCTCCACCCAGGTGCAGACCGAAACCAACAATGCCCGCTCGTTGGGCGTCACCTCGACACCCGCATTTGTGATCAACGGGCAGGCTATCCTGGGGGCGCAGCCTTTTGAGGCCTTCGAGCAGGTTATCGAACAGGAACTGGCAAAGGCTAACCCCTGATTCCGACTGACAATCAAAAAGCTCCCGAGGTCATCCAAATCTCGGGAGCTTTTGCTTTTCGGTTGAACTGGCCAGGCTGGATTCAGCCTTCCAAGACCTCTACTGGCGTACCCCCCGGCAAAGCCACGGTCACATCACCCGGGTCATAAGGCACGACCGGTTGAGTCCAGCGAAAAACCCAGAGTGCGTCTTCAGGGGTGGCGTTCACGCAGCCGCGCGACATGGGCACCCCAAAGTTATTATGCCAGAAGGTAGCATGGATCGCCACCCCAGTGCCCACAAAGAGGGTCGTCCAGGCGATCCCGGGCAGGTCCCACCCCCCGCCGGTGGTCCCGCCGCTCATGTGCAGGGAGACCAGTTTGCGCCAGATCGGGTGTTTGCCAGCCGGCGTAGCCCAGACATCCACCCGCTCGCCAAGCGCATTGAAAAGCGCACCAGTGGAGACGCGGGCAAAGTGCACCTCCGTATCGCCTTCGAAGCACGACATGGTCTGGTGGGGCACATCCACCAGTATGCGCTTGTTTTCGACCTGCGGGCTGATCGGGCTGATTTCCTCGGCTGCGATCGGCCGGAACCCCTCCGCCGCCGCCCAAAAAATATCCCCATAGCCGCCATACAGCTCATTGATGCGATACCTCGCCTGGCCCTGCTGATCTTCTTCGATCCGGTCGATCCACACCACCTGGCTGTAATACAGGCGCGGCAGCAGACTATGCTCTATGCGATCTTTCAACCAGGGAGCGCGCGCAGGAGGGTTATCCAGCGCCAGATCGATATACGGCACGGTGACCTCTGCCCACAGACCCTCGCCCTTGCTGGTTTGGGGCAGGGATTTCAGGGCTGAATTGGGCTGGTTGCGCACCGGCTGTACGTGCGGCGCATAGACGTACCCCTCAGGGGTTTCGACCCAGCGCTGGTTGATTGCGCCCGGGTTTGAGCCCACCACCTCACGCAGCCAGGGGAGCACCTCATCTTCGACCAGGCTGCGGACTGTTTGGCTGTCCGCGCTCGGACGAGTTTTCAGCTCCGTCCCCCACCAGACCACGCGCCCCAACCGCTCACCTGGAGGGAAATCTGTCCAGGCCGCCGGATACCCCAAGGAGCGCAAGCCCAGGCTGCCCAGGCTCAGGGCAGCCATTTTTAGAAAATCTCGCCGCGAAGTTTTTCTACTCGATTGCATGATGGCAGACTCAAAAATCGGGCTATATGATAACACTTAAAATTATTATTTGATTAGCATTCGATTAAGCACCTAAACTCCGCCCGTCACTTTTTGCCCCGTTCCACGACTTACAAAGTATATACACCCGGGCGCCCAACGGTGGTCTTGGACGGTATTCATGCGCAGGAGCTCATTTTTTTCTCCCCTCGGTCTGATCACGTCCGTCCTTTTGCTCGCCGGGCTGGGGATGACGTTGTGGCGCTCAGGCGGCAAAGCCTTCAGCTCAGGGCGGCTGAGCGCCGTGGCTAAAGCCGGCGTCACGCGGGGAGGTTTCAGATCGCACGCCGAATTTGAAAGCGAATGCCGCCGCTGCCACCTGCCGTTGGAAACCACACAGGACAGCCTGTGCCTTGCCTGCCACGACGAGGTTGGGCTGCAGGTAACCTCAGAGGCGGGGACCCACGGGCACATCCGCCGTGTCAGGCAGTGCGCGGCGTGCCACTCCGATCATAAAGGGTACGATTTTGACCCAACACGCTCGGCTTATGCCCATTTCGACCACTCGGCGACAGCTTTCAGCCTGGCATGGCACCAGGTCGGCTATGACTCCCAGCCGAAGGACTGCCTGGCCTGCCACAGCGCCGGAACAGCTTTTTCAACGTCCCTGGAAGGGTGCGTGAGCTGCCATGCGACGGCGGATTTCGATTTCATCAAACGGCACAGCGCGGATTTTGGCTTCGACTGCCTGCTGTGCCACGATGGCAGCGACGTGATGTCCGGGTTCGACCATCAGGCGACCAGCTTCCCGATAGACGGCAGGCACGCGCAAATCGCCTGCACCGCCTGCCACACGCAGGTGCGCTCTGCTGTTGAGCAAGCCGGCGAGCGGGTAAATATTTTGCAGGTTTTTCGCCAATCCCCCAGCGAGTGCGCCGCCTGCCACCAGGAGCCCGCGCTGCACGCTGAGGTTTTCCCTGCGAACTGCGAATCTTGCCACGCCACGCTGGCGTGGTCGCCGGCGAGGTTGGATGGCAGGCCTTTCGATCACCGCGCCCAGGTGGGTTTCAGCCTGAGGCGGCACCCGGCTGATTTCAGCGGGGGGGCGATATCCTGCCGGGCGTGCCACCCTGCGGATATCAACGCCTTCGAGATCGGCCAGTGCATCGCCTGCCACGAGCAGGGGGAGGCAAACCCGGTTTTCATGGCGGAACACCAGGCGCAATATGGCGCCGCCTGCCTGGACTGTCACGACGGCGAGGACCGGATGCGAGGATTTCGCCACGAAGATCGCTTCGCCCTGCATGGCAGGCACGCAGAGATCGCCTGCCAGGAATGCCACGCGGGACAGCGCTATGTCAATACACCCGGCGCATGCGCGGACTGCCACGCCGAACCAGCGATCCACGCCGGCTTCTTTGGCTTGAAGTGCCAGTACTGTCACGGCGCAGATTCCTGGTCGCCCGCCCGCCTGACAACCCACAGCTTTCCCGTCAGGCATGGCGGTCAGGATGGCAGCGACTGCAAAACCTGCCACCAGGAGCGCTACACCACGTACACTTGCTACATCTGCCACGAACACCAGCCCGAGCCGATCCTGGAAAGCCACCTGCGGACCGGGATAACGGCTGGAGCGCTGCCCGCCTGCGCAGACTGTCACCCGGGGGGAGAAGTGGAGAGAGATCCATAGTGAGGAAATCATGCGCCGCATCTTGTTGATCACCCCATTCCTGTTCGTCGGGCTGTTATGCCTGGGCATCCTGTTCGCCGGGTGGCTATCGGCCTCGGCGCATTTCCACCCCGGGCAGTCATTATTCCCCCTCCAGGAATCGGCCGAAGAGCTGCGCCTGCGCCTAATAAACGACCCCGCAGGCAAAGCGAATTACGCTCTCGAGTTGCTGGAACGGCGAATTGCAGATCTCGCCCGGCTGGCAGACACCCCCGCAGAAGTCCCCGCTCTTCAAGCCCTGGATAAGGCGTTAGACCGGGCGCAGATCATCAGCGCCGCCTCGGCAAAACTGAAGCCTGATCTGATGCTTCGCTTGAAGGAAATGCTGGAGAGGGCAGTCAGCCTGCTTTCAGGGCTGTCCATCGCCCCGCAAAAATCACCCGACCTCTACACAACGGTCGTCACCAGAGCGCTCGCCTTGCACGACATGGTCTCCGGAGTAAGTGCTGGCGGCTCTCAAGAGGGGATCGAAAGAGGGACGTCTGCCGTGCTGCCGCTGGTCATCCAAAGCAACGCGATGCCGACCCCCAACGCGAGCGCAGAGGCTCTGGCTGACCCCCAGGTGGTGATGTTCTTGCCCGGCAGCCCCGGCGCGCAGCACGAATTCTTTCCGCTGACCGGCAAACACAGCATACTGGAGTGCGCGAGCTGCCACCTGGAGGGGACATTCGCCGGCACGCCCAGGCTATGCAGCGCCTGCCACGCGGACGTCAGGCCAGCCAGCCACTACCCGGGCGAGTGCTCCGCCTGCCACTTGACTAACGCCTGGCGACCGGCTAACTTCAACCATAGCGGGCAGACCAACTGCCAGTCCTGCCACACACGGCCGAGCGGGCACTATACGGGGCAGTGCTCCGCCTGCCACTCGACTAACGCCTGGCGACCGGCTAACTTCAACCATCGCGGGCAGACCAACTGCCAGTCCTGCCACACACGGCCGAGCGGGCACTACTCAGGGCAGTGTTCCGCCTGCCACTCCACGGACACCTGGCGCCCGGCTAACTTCAATCACAACGGGCAGACGGACTGCCAGTCCTGCCACACCAGACCGAACGGGCACTACTCAGGGCAGTGTTCCGCCTGCCACTCGACGGACGCCTGGCGACCGGCCAATTTCGACCACAACGGGCAGACCGACTGCCAGTCCTGTCACACGCCGCCCAGAGGGCACTACACCGGGCAGTGCTCCGCCTGCCACTCCACGGACGCCTGGCGACCGGCCAATTTCGACCACAATGGGCAGACCGATTGCCAGTCCTGCCACGCGCGACCGAGCGGGCACTACTCGGGCCAGTGTTCGGAATGCCATTCTACGGACTCATGGAGAAGAATTCAGGTGAGTGGGCACACCTTCCCCATCAACCACAAAAATGCGGGCGGGGTGTGCTCACGCTGCCACCCCTCCAACAGCTCGGCTTATACCTGCTACAATTGCCACGATCAGGTGAGAACGGAAAGAAAGCACGCCGAGAAAGACATCTTCGATATCGCCAACCGCTGCGCAGACTGCCATCCGAACGGCAATGACGATTGATTGAGCAAGGCGAACGGGATATTAGCAGACCTGACGGGTTTTCCCGGGAAAAC
>DATEDC010000174.1:0-2339 GCA_035286585.1 Anaerolineales bacterium | reverse complement strand
ATCCCCAAACGGAAGCCCCGAGCCTTGAGCCCTTCCAGCGTGGCAGGCACATCGTCGGGGACGCAGTCTTTCGGCTGATAGAATTCCTTCATGTAAGCGTGCATCTGCGCAGCCAGCGCGTGCGCCTCTCCCGGAGAGCAGCCGTAGACCTGCAGGCTGCGCCGGGCGTAGTGGGTCCAGAACTCGCCCTCATCCCCGAGAAGCTGCCGATCCTCCATTAAGTCGGGCGACTGCGCCCAGTAGTAGTGCACCCAGCGCTCGTATTTGCGGCGCTTCGCCCGGCTGCCAGCCACCCCCAGCTCGGCGGCGTGCTCCAGGAACACGTCCACCGCGGATGGATCGTTGTGGCGTAGGGTGCCATCCAGGTCGAATAAAATGGCCTGTATTCCATTATGCTTAAATGTATGGGGTAAAGACAGATCTACCTCTCGACTAGCCCCCAATCTCGCTCATCACCCGGTTCAACGGGATCAAGCCCTCCGCCAGTCCATGCCCCCAGGGTTTATACCAGATCGCATCCAGGATGAGCTGGCGCAGCTCTTCCAGGGTAGCCCCAGCGCGGAGCGGCGCGAGCAGGTTCACTTCACCCTCCCGCAGCAAGCACAGCCGCAGGCGCCCATCGGCGGTCAGCCGCGCCCGGGTGCAGGAGGCGCAGAACGGCTCGGTCACCGAGGAGATAAAGCCCACGTCTCCCATGGCGCCCGGGAGGCTGTAAAGACGCGCCTCGCCGTCCAGCTTGCCGTCGTTTGCGATATCCAGCGGGCCAAGCTCTGCCTCGATCTGCGCCTTGATCTGCTCTGCGGTCACCATCTGCCCGAGCTGCAGGTCGGTGGCGCCGGCGAACGGCATCATCTCGATAAAGCGCACCTGCCAGGGATGCTCGAGGGTGAGCTGGGCCAGCCCGGCTACCTCTGTCTCGTTATAGCCGTGCACGACCACTGCATTGAGCTTGATCGGGGTCAGGCCGGCATCCTCCGCCGCCAGCACGCCCGCCCAAACGTCTTCCAGCGAGCCCCAGCGCGTCAGGCGGCGAAACTTTTCCGGGTTCAGCGTGTCCAGGCTGATGTTGACCCGCTTCAGGCCGGCCTCCGCCAGTGGCCGCGCCAGGCGGGAGAGCAGCACCCCGTTGGTGGTCATCGAAAGCGATCTAACCCCCGGCATATCGGCGATCTGGTCCACCAGGTCCACGATGTGGGCGCGCACCGTCGGCTCGCCGCCCGTCAGGCGAAATTTATCGAAGCCGAGGCTGGCAAACAGGCGCACCAGCAGGAGGATCTCCGCGTCCTGCATCAGTTCAGCGTTGGGGCGGAAGGTCATATCTTCTGGCATGCAGTACACGCAGCGCAGGTTGCAGTGATCGGTCAGGCTGATGCGCAGATAGTGAATGTTGCGTCCGAAGCGGTCTAGAGCCATGATGATTGGTCAGGTAGATTTATGATGATAATTTTCATAATTATAACCCAAAATCCGCCCCAATTGCTTAACAGGCGGCTAGTAACTGGTGGATATGGCTGGTGTGGTCGCGTTCGTGCCAGACCGCCCGGCGCAGCAGCTTGCGCGGGCTCCAAAACTCACCATCCACGCCGGCGACCTGTTTCGAGCCCGCCAGGGACGGCAACGCTTCCTCCAGCCGTTCTCGCGCCACCTCCAGCCGCTCGAAAGGATCTTTCGGCACGGCCTGCCGCGGCTGGGCCAGCCCCAGGCGGTCCAGGTACCACCATTCCGCGCCCCCCACGTGCCCCAGGATGCCGCTGATCGACCAGCGCTCGCCGGGATAGGTCGCCTGGAGCTTCTCGGCGCTCAGCCCCTCGACAGCCCCGAGCAGGTCCTGCCGGCTCCAGGCCAACAGTTTCAGCCCCCAGCGCACCTCTTCTTCCGTCAGCGGCTTCCAGTCGTCCAGGAACCAGGCGTTTACGCTGTAGCCCTGGGCGACCCTCTTGTAGTCCTCGTCGATGTCGTACGCCTTCCAGGTTTCTTCCAGGACGATATTGACACTCTCCAGCTCCAGGCGGCACTCGCCGCCGTGGGATTCGATCCAGCCGGCGTATTCGTTCAGCGCTTCAGCCGTCGAAATGATCGCCTTCTCTCCATCCGCGCCGTAGGCGTAGCAGCCCGGATGGTCCAGCACCCAGGCCAGCGAGCGCCCCTCCACATTGTTCTCCAGGCCCACGCGGTAGTTCAACCCCTGACTCCTCAAGTGATCTCGATCAGTTTGCCGCCCGTCATGCGCACCAGGCTTTCAGGGGTCAGCGCGAAGACGGCCTGCGGCGTGCCCGCTGCTGCCCAGATCTGGCTGTACTGCATCAAATCCGCGTCGATAAAAGTTTCCAGCTTTTCTA
>DATEDC010000173.1:0-6604 GCA_035286585.1 Anaerolineales bacterium | reverse complement strand
CCGGTCCATACACGGTAAAGTAGCGCACCACGCTCACATCCAGGCCGTACAGGTAATGGTAGACGTGGCTGAGAGCTTCAGCGCCTTTCTTGCTGGCGGCGTAAGCCTGCAGCGGGTGGTCGCTGTCGGCTGTCTCGGGGGTGGGCAGGGGGGCGTTCAGCCCGTAGATGCTGGAGGTGGAGGCGATGATAAATTTGGGGACCTGCCGGCGGCGGCACAGCTCGAGCAGGTTGAGGGTGCCGGTCGTGTTGGTCTCCAGGTAAACCCAGGGATTTTCAAGCGACTGGCGCACCCCGGCGCGGGCCGCCAGGTTGATCACGGCGGCGTATTGAGTCTCTCCCGCAGGGCCGGCGAAGTACTCGCTGAGCCGGGCGTGATCACTGATATCCAGGCGCTGGAAAGAGAAGCCGGGGCGCTGGCGGAGCAGACCCAAACGGTATTCCTTCAGGCGGACGTCGTAGGCGTCGTTCAGGTCGTCCAACCCTAAGACTACGTGTCCCTGGCGGAGCAGCTCCTCGATTACGTGGTAAGCGATGAAGCCGGCCGCGCCGGCAACCAGGTAATTCGCCATTTCAGCGTTCGCGGCTCACAGCCTGACCACCTTGGAGTTGTCCTTGCCAAGCTTTCCCAGGGCGTTGCGGGTGTCCACGATCAGCCGGGTGGCCTGCAGGATAGCCGGGTAATCGTAGCTGCTGTGGTCCGTGACGATCACCACGCAATCCGCAGCCTCGATGGCAGCCATCAGATCGGGCACACACTGCAGCTCCCAACTGTCGTGGTGGATTTGAGCGATGTAGGGGTCGTGATAGGAGACCCGGGCGCCCTTCTGGATGAGCAGGCCAATCACGTCCAGGGCTGGCGATTCGCGCAGGTCGTCGATATCCGGCTTGTAGGCCGCCCCAAGCACCAGGACTCGGCTGCCTTTGAGGGGTTTGCCCTGCTCGTTGAGCGCCTCCTGCACCAGGCCAACGACGTGGCGCGGCATGGCGGTGTTGATCTCCGAAGCCAGCTCGATGAAGCGGGCGGTGTAATTCAAAGCGCGCAGCTTCCAGGAAAGGTACAGCGGATCGATCGGGATGCAGTGGCCCCCCAGGCCAGGTCCGGGGGTAAATTTCATGAAACCGAAGGGCTTGGTCGCCGCGGCTTCGATCACCTCCCAGACGTCCACGCCCAGCCGGTCGCACATGATCGCCATCTCGTTGACCATGCCGATGTTGATCATGCGGAAGGTGTTTTCCAGCAACTTGGCCATTTCGGCGACCTCGGCGGAGGAGACCGGGACGACGGTCTGGAGCGCCTGGGCATACCAGGTGGTGGCGACCTCCCCGCACGCCGGGGTAATCCCGCCCACAACCTTGGGGGTGTTGATGGTGGTCCAGTCCGCCCTGCCCGGGTCGACGCGCTCCGGAGAGAAAGCCAGGAAGAAATCCCGGCCCACTTCCAGCCCATTCTCCTCGCCCAATTTGGGCAGCAGAATCTCGCGGGTCGTGCCAGGATAGGTGGTCGATTCGAGCACCACCACCATCCCGGCATGGATGTACCTGGCCAGTTCCGTGGTGGCGTCCAGGATATAAGAAAGATCGGGGTCGCCGGTTTTGCGCAGCGGAGTGGGCACGCACACACTGACCGCCTGCACGTCTTTCAAGACGGAGAAATCGGCGGTGGGGTGCAGCCTGCCGGCTGCCACCAGGCGGGCGACCTGCTCGCCGGGCACGTCCTGGATGTGGCTCTCGCCGCGGCGGATGGTCTCCACTTTGCGCTGGTCGGGATCGATGCCGATGACTTCAAAACCCGCCTCGGCAAAAACGACCGCCAACGGCAGCCCTACGTAGCCCATCCCCAGGATGGCAACCCGCGCCTGACGCTGGCGCAACTGGGTGAGTAATACTTCTTTGACTGAATTGGTCATTCGTCCTCTCAAGTGATTAATTTTCTTCCTTAAAAGAAGCTCAACTGCTTAGGGTCCTGCTTGTTTTCAACGGGCGTTTCCGGCGAGACGGGGGCTTCGACGGCTTTGGCGATCAATTCCGGCAGGTGGGCAAAATCCCTCTCAATGATCGGCCGGAGAGAGGCCTGGTGCAGCGCAGCGGCGGGATGGTACATGGGCACCACCCAGCGGCCGCGCACCTGCATGGCCTGACCGTGAACGCTGCTGATCTTGGCATTGGGCAGGAAGCGGGCCATCGAGAAGCGACCCAGGGTGACGATGACCTGCGGGTTGATGGCTTGAATCTGGCGCTCCAGGTAACCCGCGCAGGCGTCCAGCTCGTCTGGCAGCGGGTCGCGATTGCCGGGTGGGCGGCACTTGACCACATTGGTGATAAAGACCTCGGTGCGCTGCATGCCGATCCCAGCCAGCAGCTCCTCCAGGAATTTGCCGGCTGCGCCCACAAACGGCCGACCCTGCTCGTTTTCGTGGAAGCCGGGTCCCTCGCCAATAAACATGATGGCGGCATTCGACGGCCCTTCGCCTGGGACGGCGTGCTTGCGCGAATGGTGGAGGCTGCATTTCTCGCAGACCGACACTTCCTGGGCGATATTTACCAAGATCTTCTCATTCACATCCAACCTCCATTATAGAAATCAAGTATTTGCACATTAGTCATTTCAGCCCCTCAGACCCAGGCCAGATTCGCCCACCCCGAGAGGAGCGCTCAGTCTGGGATCGTATCCAGATATCTGCGCCCCTGGTCATCGACCTGGCGCACGTCGACCGTCATAATCAAGGCGTCGTCGTTATCATCGCGGTAATAGCGCGGGCGGCGACCGACGACCTCGAAGCGGAATTTCTGATAAAGCGCCTGGGCAGCCGGGTTCCTGGAGCGAACCTCCAGCGTAGCGGTACGCGCTCCGCGGGTCAGGGCAATCTTCAAAGCGGATAAAAGCAGCTTGCTGGCGATCCCCAGGCGGCGCTGGTCGGGATGAACAGCCAGGGTGGCGATATGGGCTTCATCCAGGATCTCCCAGATGACGATCACGCCGACGACCTGCGGCGCAGCCTCCTGCCGGGCAAGCTCGGCGACCAATATAAACGAGCGCGGGTTGTCGACCAGCTCGTAACGGAAGGCGCTCTCCGGCCAGGGCAGGCTGAAGGAGAGCTGATCGATGAGCACGACCGGCGCCAGATCGCTCAGCCGCATGGGACGGATGGCGATTGCGCCTTCTTTGGACGCCGCCTGTGAAGCAGGTGATGGCATGGATCCCCAACGCGGTGCTTCCATGAGTGAACCCCTCAGCCCGGGATGGCGGCGTGGATGTGAAGGTAGATCGGCGCCAGCGCCGCAGGCTGGTCGGTACCCCCGGCCTGCCAGCGTCTCCAGGCGATCTCGGCGAGCACAGCCGGGCGACGGACAGATCGAGCGGGGGCTGCCAGGAGGACATTCTTACGCTTGCGGCCCAACAGGCGCTGTTCCGCGGCGGACAATTCTCCACACACCAGGGTAGGGCTGTTGATCCGCTCGTGCAGCTCTTCGGCGGTCAGTATTTCCAGCGCGCCATCAGGCTGCCAGGCGCCGTTCACACTGCGATACCAGCCAACCGCCAGGCGCCCACGCCCGGCCTGCAAAACAGCCGCCATGGGTATCTCGCCAAATGGCTGGGAGGCGGCCAGAATGTCCAGCGTCGGCACGCCCACCAGCGGCAGCCGCCGAGCGAGGGCAAGTCCCTTGGCAAACGCCAGCCCAATGCGCAATCCGGTGAACGAACCCGGACCGATTGCCACGCCCAGCGCTTGCAAATCGGCGACGCTAAAGCCCGACTTCTCCAGCGCCCGGGTCACCTCCGGGGCTAACTCGACGGTGTGATAGTCCTGGCACGCCCAGAACGATTCGCTCAACACCCGGGCGCCGTCGTAGAGGGCCAATCCGATATAGCGGGTAGAGGTATCCAGGGCAAGCAGCATCACATCACCCCGTAAATCTGCTTGCGAAAGGCAGCCAGAATCTGCTGATAGCGCGCGCCGCGCGCGGCGAAGACCATATCGCGTTGCCCCGCGTCAATCCAGCGCAGGGTGATCCACAGGCGCTCGCCTGGCAGGACTTCCCTGATCCGCTCGGCCCACTCGATAACCAGGGGGCCATGCGCCAGCATGGTATCCACATCCAGCTCTTCCGCCTCCGCCGCTCCATTTAAACGATAAGCGTCCAGGTGATACAAGCGCTGGTCGCGCGGGCCGCGATAAACGTTCACCAACACGAAGGAGGGGCTGGAAACGGAATCCAGGGAGCCCCAACCTGCGGCGACGCCCTGCATGAAGGTGGTTTTGCCGCTGCCCAGTTCTCCCACCAGGCAAACCAGGTCGCAGGGCAGCAAGAACGCCCCCAGGCGCATGCCGACCCGGCGGGTCTGTTCCGCGCTGTGGCTGATGAACTCCAGGGAATAAGGGTCGAGGATGGGCATATTCAGTCAGATTATACTTTGCACAGCGCAATTTACAGCGCGGGATTTGGCCTGAATCTTCAGACCTGATTCTTCAGGCTTGGATCTGCAAGTTAGCCAGCGAGGCGGCGACGCGCTTCAAGCCCACATTTTCGAAGAATATATCCACGATCTCGTCATCATCTTGAATGCGGCTGCTCAGCACCATGCCCTCTTCCCAAACCGGATGGAAGACCCGCATGCCTGGCTGATAGCGAGGCTGGATCAGAGGAGCCGAACCGGGCGGAGCCGAATCCCAACGGTCGGAGCGCCGGTTGTAGGCGGCAAACGACCTGCCAGCACGACTCGGCTGCTGGCCGTCGATCAGCCGCGGGGGAATGTCCTCCAGGTAGCGAGATGGCTCTCCCGGCTCGGGATAACCGTACAGGTTGCGGTACTGGGAATGCACCAGGAAGAGGCGGTCTTTGGCGCGGGTTATGCCGACGTAAAACAGGCGGCGCTCCTCATGCATCCCTTCCGGGTCGTCAAAGGAGCGGCTGTGCGGCAGCGTGCCGTCGTTCAAGCCGACGATGAACACGTGCGTGAATTCCAACCCCTTGGCGGCGTGCAGGGTGAGCAAGGTAGGCACGCTCGCCTGGGTCTCGAGCGTGTCCTGGTCCGAGACCAGGGCGACCTGTTCGAGGAAGGCGTCCAGGCCTTGATCCTGGTACTCCGCCGCCAGGCGGCGCAGCTCGAGCACGTTTTCCCACCGGTCGCGGCCCTCGTCGGTGCCGTCATCCAGGTAAGACTGGTAACCTACGTCCTCCAATATGCGATCCATCAGGCTCAGCGGCGTCAGGGTCGCCGAAAGGGCTCGCCAGCGCGCCAACAACACTGCGAAGTTCGCCAGGGCAGCCAGCGAGCGAGCCGGGAAGCCAGCCGCGTAGCTGGAATCCGCTCCCCGGGCCAGGTCCAGGAGCAGCTCACCCATGCTCAGGCGCCCTCTCTGGGCCGCGAGGCGCAGGGCGAGAACGGTTTTATTGCCAATGCCGCGCCCTGGCGTGTTGATGACGCGCAGCAGGCTGAACTCGTCGTTGGGGTTATGCACCAGGCGCAGGTAGGCGATCACATCCTTGACTTCACGCCGGCCGTAGAAGCGCTGGGCGCCAACCAGCTTATACGGCAGGCCCGCGAGAAGAAACGCCTCTTCCAACAAACGGGATTGGGCGTTGGTGCGGTACATGATCGCAAAATCGCCCGGGGCGGCCCCCCCGCGGGCCACCTGGGTGGCGATGGTGTCCACCACATAGGCGGCTTCCGCCCGGTCATCATAAGCCTCGTAGAGGACGATTTTTTGCCCCTCGCCGCGCTCGGTGAACAGGCTCTTATGCTGGCGGTAGGGATGGCGGTCGATCACCGCCATGGCGACATCCAGGATGGCCTGGGTGGAGCGGTAGTTCTGCTCGAGCAGGATCACCTGGGCATCAGGGAAATCGCTCTCGAAGCGGATCACGTTGCGGTAATCTGCGCCCCGCCAGCCGTAGATCGATTGGTCGGTATCCCCGACCACGAAGAAATTGCGGTGAAACGAAACCAGGTGCTTGAGCACCTGGTACTGCGCCAGGTTGGTATCCTGGAACTCATCGACCAGGACCTGCTCATAGCGCCGGGCGTACTTCTGGCGCACCTCCGGGTTCTCATCCAGCAGGAAAGCCGTCCAGAGCAGCAGGTCGTCGAAGTCCAGGGCGTTGTTGGCGAGCAGCATCTCATGGTAGCGGCGGTAGAGGCGGGAGATGACCTCATCGCGGTAGGACTGCACGGGGAAATCATCCGGCAAGAGCAGCTCGTTCTTGGCGTTGGAGATGGCGGCGTGCACTGAATGGGGCCGGTAGAGCTTCTCATCCAGGTTCAGGTCTTTCAAGGCGTTTTTAACCAGGCCGATCTGATCATCGGCGTCAAAGATGACGAAGTTGGCAGTAAAAGGCAGGTGCTCAGCCTCGCGGCGCAGGATGCGGGCGCAGGCGGCGTGAAAGGTGCCCAGGAAAAGCCCCTGGAGGGGCTCGCCCAACAATTCCAACACCCGGCTTTCCATCTCCCGGGCGGCTTTGTTGGTAAAAGTCACCGCCAGGACATGGTAGGGACGCGCCCCCTGGGCGCCGATCAGGTAGGCGATGCGATGGGTGAGCACCCGGGTTTTTCCGGAGCCGGGCCCGGCCAGCACCAGGACGGGACCCGCGCCGGCCAGCAC